>NZ_JBMOWC010000055.1:0-30413 GCF_049310765.1 Bacillus sp. PSXD-155
CTAAGAAAAGAGTTTCTTCAGTTTTCGCTACAATACAGTATACTTTTCACGATATTGTTTCGGTGTCATATTCGTAAATTTTTTAAATACTTTTGTAAAATAGCTCTGATCATTAAAATTTAACCATGTACAAATATCAACTAAAGTATATGTAGTTAAAGTCAATAATTTCTTTGCTTCTTCTACACGTTCTTTTTGTATATGTTCACTTAAGGAGATACCGACTTCCTTTTTGAATAAATTAGATAAGTAACTGGCATTTAACTTTGTACTTTTTGCAACAATACTTAAGTTGATTTTATTATAAATATTTTTAGAAATATAATCTAAGCAGGTAACTATAGTTTTGGAATACTTATGAGTATTGTATTCTTTTACTCGATCGGCAAATTTACATAAGGCCTCCTCTATTAATCGATTTACGGATTCTATATTATCTAATTGATCAAGAATTTGTATATATAAAGTACTAAGTGAAAAAGCAATTTCTGATGGAAGATTCCCTTCAATTGCATATTGGGCAGCTAAAGTCATCATAACAATACCATGATTTTTTTTGTCTCTTAGCTTACTTACTTTTGAAAGAGTAATAGTCTTATCTTGAGAAGAAGCATATATATGTTCTAGTACTTTTTCTTTATTTCCTTCTTTAATTGCTGTGAAAAATTGTTTTTCTAATATTATATCGTGAGGGTTTAAACTATTTTGTCTTCTTGATGAAATATACAAATCAGGGTTCGGAGACGGATAAGCCGTTTCATTTAATATTTTATTCTGTTCCCAGACATTACTGATATCTAATTTTTGTTTAAACAGTAAGTAATGAAATAAAATTCCTATATCAACTAAAGTTAGTTTTTTGATTATTGGTATAGACTGAAAATACGCTATTCCATCTTCTATTTTGATGCTTGAATGAAATTCCTTTGTTAATTTAATTATTGTATTTTTAGATAAGCTTGTATATGTAGAAGGGCCAATAATGAGAGTTCCTTTTCCATATACATGATCTATCATGTGAATTAAGATAAATTGCTCTTGGTAAGGATTAGTACGAATAATAGGGAAATTATCTGGATCATTTTGTTGATAAAGTTCACTTAAGTACGCTTCTTTACATGGATAAAATGGATTATGTATATCAATAGAACTATATTCGAATGAAATTTTGTAGTCTTCAGATATAAAACGGACAGGAACTGAAAATGATTGATGTATTAAATAAGAAAGATATTTTATATCAGTATCTGTATGCATAATATCACCTTCTAAACTTGAAATGTTTTTACGGATAAAAGGAGCATCTTTGTTAGAACATGCAAGGTATAGCTTAATAAAGAGAAATAACGATAATTAATCGCAGAAAATTATGAATATAAATCGTGCAAAATAAGTTAAATAGTTATATTTTTTAGTGGTCAATAAAGTGATTAGGAACTTTTCGTTTAATACAGTTGTTCTAAAACAGGCCATTGTAATTTAGAACTATAAAGATTAACTTTCATGGAGAGGCATAGAAAATATGTGATAGTTGTAACCTCATCACATATTTAGTTTATTATATAAATCCCTTTATTTATAGTAACATCTTTATAAGTATTGTACTTTTTTGATAATAATTTTAATTTAAATTTTAGATTGGATACGTGCGTGTAAACTATACAATTTTACTAGCTCTAGCAAGTACCGGTGCAAGAATTCAAGAATTGTGTACAGCAAGAGTCAAAGATTTACATTATGACGGAAAGTACTGGTTAAAAGTAACGGGTAAAGGAGATAAAGTGCGTGAACTTTTCATCTCGGAACATTTGTATCAATGTATTTGTGAAATGAGAAGGAGAAGAGGGTTCCAAACTGTATTGGATCGAGGAGATGAAAGTCCTTTATTTATAAATCAAAGAGGGAACTTTTATAATTCAAAAACGTTATCAAATCAGGTAACAGATATGATAAAAAAACAAATTTAGAGTTTCTACAATATCGTGAAAATCCTGTGACGGCTCATACATTCCGTGATGCTTTTGCAATCATGGCAGTTGAACAAGGAAACGCGGATCTATATCATTTAATGCAAACGCTAGGACATGAGAATATCCAAACAACAAAAATTTATTTGGAGAAGCATATGAAACGGAAGAATAATGTGGGTACTTCCTTTGCTGATATGTTGGAGTGAATTTATAATTTTAATTCTCTTTTATTTAATTATGTAGAAATCACATAATTAAATAAAAATATTAACATTAAATAACCCTCTAAAAGAGTATAAGTATATGGAAAATGCCTGTTTTTCATATGCTTTTTTTTATTTAGGTATTTAGAATAAAGAGGTGAAAAGTTCTGTTGATTTTTACTAATAAGGAAGATGAAGGTTGTGAATATTTATTTAATTATTTTAGGAAAAAAATAATGATATTTTCTTTAGGTGATTGAAAAAAAGATGATATATTATATATAATCACGATAAATCGGTAAATAAATTTAATAGTGAACGTAGATAATATATTGAAAAAATCCAGAATGGGGAATTAAAAATGGACAGAGAAATATTAATCAGTTTTTTGAAACTTTATCAAGGTATAGGAACACCTTGTAAGGAAGATATTCAGTTTATGATGCAACAAATTACAGCTAGTTGGCCGATCCAAGACAAATGGAGAGACCAAAGAGAAATAGGGTTCGAAAAAACAGAATATTCACTTTCTGGAACGCAGGCAGCTTGTTTACAGACATGTATAGATTGCATTTGGAGAGAAGAGTGGTTAGTATTTATTTGTGAATTGGTACATTTTATCAGTAGTAATGAATTGATTATGCAAAAAGAGATTTTGGAAGTCGAAAGACAAACAATACATATGCTTCGAGGTATGGTTTTTCGAACTAAAAATTTTTTAGAAACTGTTGAACTACATTAGTTAATATTATGAATAGGGGTCCACACTTTATTTACATCATGGGAATTAAAGTGTGGATAATTAGTTGTTATATATTAATAAAATAATTAATAGATATTATTTAGGATAAAAGGAGAAACCCATGAAATCAGAAGAGCACTTTTTCAAGTACTCTTAAAATAATTAACTCATTAGAAATGAATAATAAAAAAGGTAGATATTTAAATGTAGTTATTAAATTAATGTATATTTTTCACGATACTGTTTTGGTGTCATCTTCGTTATTTTTTTGAAAATCCGGATGAAATAGCTTTGGTCATTAAATTTGAGCCACAGGCAAATATCTGTTAAGGAATAGGAGGTTAAGGTTAGTAATTTTTTTGCTTCTTCTATTTTCTCCCTTTGGATGTATTGACTCAAAGTGATTCCTACTTCTTTTTTAAATAAACCAGATAAGTAAGTCGGATTCACATGTAACAGTTCAGCAAGTGCACTAAGAGAAATCTTTTGATAGATATTTCTGTTAATATAATTTAAACATGTCGTAATCGTATTTGAATACTTTTTTGTTTTGTATTCCTTTACACGGTCCGCAAACGTACATAAGGCATCTTCTATCAAGCGATTAACAGAATACATATTATCTAATTGCTCAATAGTTAGTATATACAAATCACTCAGTGCAAAGGCGATATCTGTTGGTAAATTTCCCTCAATCGCATATCTTGTAGCTAAGGTAATTGCCATAATTCCGTTATTCTTTTGGTTTCTAAGTTGATTTCCTTGAGATGTGATTCCTGCATCTTCTTGAGGAAAAGAATACGCATATTTGATTACGCTTTCCTTATTTCCTTCTCTAATTTGTGAAAAAAATTTACGCTCTAAGGAGAAATTGTAATTTCCAACATTATTTTGCCGACGATTAGAAATATATAAATCTGGATGTACGATTTTATAAGATGTCTCTTCTAATAATTTATTTTTTTTCCACACGGTATCGATATCTAATTTTTCTTTAAAAATCATATAATGCAAGAAAACTCCTATCTGAAGTAACGTGATTTTCTTTACTTCCGGTAGGGATTGATAGTAGAGTAATCCCTCCTGTATTTTGTTACTCGCTTGAAACGTTTTCATTAATTTGATTGCCATTTCATCTGTTACTTTTGGATAGGTAGTCGGCCCAATGACAATCGTTCCCTTTATCCCTTCCTGATTTTTAACCCGTATAAAGATAAAGTTTTCAAGATAATCATTACCCCTAAAAAGCGGAAAATTAAATAAATCACTTTCTTGGTACAGTGTCTGAAAATGCTCCTCTTTAGATGAATAGAAAGGACTACTTATATCATAGCAAGTAGCATAATCTAAAATTTTTTCCTCCTCAGATAAAAAATAAACGGGTACAAAAAACGTTCTATGAATGAGATCACATATATATTGCGTATTAACTAAACCTCGCATCGTATTCTCCTCTTAAATGGATATAGTAATAAAAACAAGAATTACACCAAGTAAAATACCATTTTTCCAAATAAAATACTATAAAAATCAAAAAAGTGCAAAATAGTGCTACCAAAGGAAAGATTTTACCATACTTTTTTCCGACAATCTTATATTATATTTTTAGTAATTAATATCTATCTAAATATCTAGGAAAGGGGATTCAGTCTTTTTGATGAATGGGTAAGCAGCTATTTGTCCTGATACATACATGTCAATTTTCAAATAATACGTAAAAACGTTTGAAAATTACAACTTTTATCAAAAACGTAGCTTAATTATACCAATTCATTCCATAAATTTGAATGTTTTTAGATATTAATTGCTGAATTCTTCCTACATAGAAACAGTAGATTTTCTAATTAAGGGGAAAGTTAACTTGCATTAGATTTACAACAAGGAGGGGAGAAGATATTGCAAAAGTATTTGGGTTTTAAAAAATATGGTAAGCGCTTCAAACAGACCATCGTATCATTGTTAGCTTTGTTGTTAGTTTTTAGTGGGGTAGCACCTAGTACGGCTTTACAGACAGTTCACGCTGAGACAGCACTGACGATTAATGGTACTGATTCTTACGGCGCTGCCTTTGATGGAACAAAGATTTATCAATTTGATGGCACTAACCCTAGTGCTACTCCAAAGGCTAGCGTTGATGTTAAAGGCATTACGATGGATCCAAATTTAGGTCTAAATGGATTGGCTGTAGATAAAAACAATAATGTTTTTTATGCATCTACAGGTGAGCAGCTTTATCTTATTAATCCTGATGGAACAGGTAAGCTTGTAACGAATTTATTTGCCCATGCTGGTAATGGTATTATTTCTGAGGACGGTAAATATTACTATTCTTATGGAAAGGACGGTAAAATTTTCTTAGCTTCCTATGACTTAGTTACAGGAAAACACAACTCAACTGAAATTAAGAATAGTAGTTCATTTGGTCTAACCGGAAATTTGGGAGGAGACTTACTTTTAGATGGTGACGGGTATATATGGTTTGCTACAGGAACTAATATAATTCAAATGGATCCAACAACTGCTACCATTCTACGTACTGTACCTATAGAAAATCCATCTAATGGCCCATCTGGTGGATTCGTAGGGGCGAGGGGACTTAGTTTCTTACCTAATGGTCAGATTTTAATGGCTTCTGGTCCATCTTATAATGAAGCTATATTATATTTACTTGACCCTAAGACTCTTAAAATAAGTTACTTTGGCACTATGCCAGGGAAACTCATGTATGACTTAGCGTCAGCAGTTACACCGGTATTCCAGCCAAAGCTTCCTGTACTGGAATCAAAGAAAGAAGCGAGCATTCAACAAAAGGCGGAGGGAAACACAAACGCGGCTCATCCTGAAGTGGGAGATACACTTCTTTACACAATCCAGACACGTAATACAGTTCAAAACAGTTTGGTTACCAATCTCACAATCTCAGATACGATTCCGGCAGGATTGGAATATATCCCAGGTACGTTGAAAGTAGATGGTACAGCTGTTACGGATGTTCAGGGTGATGATAATGGTCATTATGCCGATGGAAAAGTGGATGGTCAATTTGGAAATGTAACCAATACAGAATGGCATACTGTAACATTCCAAACAAAAGTGATGCCTGGACAAGCTGGGAAAGTTATTCAAAATACAGCAAAGGTTACAGGAACGAATATCACAACACCACAAGAGCCAACGACTAAAGTAGATGTGTATCCAAAAGACTCAAAGTTAGAGTCAGAGAAAAGTGCAAAGAACTTACAAGATAAACCGATTGCGGTAGGGGATGAAATTGAATATACGATTAAAATGCGTAATACAATTTCAGACAGTCTTATAAAAAATGCTGTAATTGAAGACCAATTGCCAGCGGGTCTGGAATATGTACCAGGAACATTACAAGTTGATGGAAAAGCTGTGACAGATGCTGAAGGTGATGATAATGGTCATTATATTCAGGGTAAAGTCACAGGAAAACTTGGGGATATTACAGATATTGAATGGCATAGTGTAACATTTCATGCAAAAGTTAAAGCAGACCAAGCTGGAAAAACGATTCAAAATAAGGCAACGGTCACGGGTGATGGTATAACACCACAAGAACCAACAACAACAGTTGAGGTATCTACACCTGAAACACCAACTCCACCAGCAAACTCATGTGGACAGTTGGGACGTGTAGCGCTTGTAAATGGTAGTTTTGAGCAACCCTATTATACAAGTATAGCTGTTCCTGGACCAGGGTACTTTACTACCCCAGCAGGAACTGTTCCTGGATGGAAGACAACGGATTCATATCAAGTATTTGAGATATTTAATAAAACTTTAATGGATCAGATACAACCAGGATCTGTTCAAGATAAACAAGGTTTAAAAAATTCTGTAGCACATGGGGAACAATTTGCAGAATTGAATAGTAGAGAAGCTGCACAACTATATCAAGATGTGCAGACGACACCAGGACAAACCATTTACTGGCGTCTTGCACATAAAGGTAGACTGGGCACGGATACAATGGCTTTAAAAATTGGTTCATCTGCTGTTCATCCTAAAGATTTACCAACTGTTCAGCAAATGACAACTGGTAAAGATCAATGGAAATACTATACGGGGACTTATAAAGTACCAGCTGGACAAACAGTTACACGATTCGGATTCGAAGCTGTTTCCTCTGCTGGTGGAAATCCTGCCGCTGGAAACTTCTTAGACGATATCTTCCTTGGTACGGAGCCTTGTGTATCAGCAACAAAATCTCTATCTCCAGAAGGGCAAGTGAAATCAGGAGATGAGTTAACGTATAACGTAACAGTGAAAAACGATGGCGGTGATATTGCTGCTAACTCTATTTTCACAGATGCAATTCCTGCAGGAACAGAATACGTACCTGGATCTATACAAGTAATCAAAAATGGACAGGCAAGTACAGTTACTGATGGAAAAGATACAGACTCAGGAGATTATCTAGATGGTAAAGTAACAGTTAATCTAGGAGATTTACCGAATACGGATATCTTACCTGATGGTGTTACCGTACAATTCAAAGTAAAAGTATTATCTGGCTATGTAAATCAACAAATTAAGAATAAGGCAAACGTTGCTTATAAGAATTTGTTGACGAACAGAGATGGAACAGTTGACACAAATGAAGTTGTTAATACTGTGATTCTAAAGGAAGCAAAAGTGGAATCTAAGAAAATCGCAAAAAACCTACAAGATAAGAATACCGAAGTAGGAGACGAAATCGAATATACGATTCAAATGCGTAATACAGTTTCGGATAGTATTGTAAAAAATGCGGTAATCGAAGACCAATTACCAGAAGGTCTAGAATATGTCCCAGGGACATTACAAGTGAATGGAAAACCTGTAACAGATACCGAAGGTGATGATACGGGTCATTATGTACAAGGTAAATTCACAGGACAACTGGGCGATATTACAGATACAGAATGGCATACTGTTGTCTTCCATGCGAAGGTAAAAGCGGGACAAGCTGGACAGGACATTCAAAATACTGCAAAAGTCACAGGAGAGAATGTACCGCCGCAAGAGCCAAGTACAACAGTAGAAGTTTATCCTAGAAATCCTAAAGTAGAGTCTAAAAAAACCGCAAAAAACCTACAAGATAAAAACATCGAAGTAGGAGATGAAATCGAATATACGATTCAAATGCGTAATACGGTTTCGGATAGTCTTGTGAAAAATGCGGTAATTGAAGACCAATTACCAGAAGCACTAGAATATGTCCCAGGGACATTACAAGTAAATGGACAAGCTGTGACAGATGCGGAAGGCGATGATAATGGTCATTATGTACAAGGTAAAGTCACAGGAAAATTAGGTGACATTACAGATACAGAATGGCATACTGTCGTATTCCATGCAAAAGTCAAGGCAGGAAATGAAGGAACAGCTATTCAAAATACTGCGACTGTTACTGGTGATGATATAACACCACAAGAACCAACAACGGAAATTAAAGTGCAACCACTTGGACAAATTGAAATTGAAAAAGTGGATGCTGCGGATTCAACTATTAAATTAAAAAATGCCGTATTCCAGATTATAGACAAAGATGGGAAAGAAGTTGGAAAACTAACGACAGATGAAAATGGTAAAGCAACTTCTGAACTATTACTCTTAGGAAAATACACAGTAAAAGAAATCAAGGCACCAGATGGATATATGTTGTTAAAAGATCCAATTGAAGTAGAAGTTTCTTCGCCATTACAAAAGATTACAGTGGAAAACACAAAAAATGGATGGAACATACCTCATACAGGTGGGATAGGAACAACTTTATTTTACCTGATTGGCATCATAATAATGGTGGCAGCATTGGTTGTATTTTTCCGTAAGAGAGCTAAAAACAAATAAAAAAAGAAACAATGGGGAGAGGTAAAGTAAATGAAAAAACTTTTTAGTATGCTATTAATCCTTGTATTCACATTTGCTATGATGCCAAGCACATTTGCAAATGCGGCTTCAAGAAGTACAGGTACATTAACAATTCATAAGTACGAACAAGAAAAAGACGGGACTCCAGGTACAGAAGGTGATGGTTCTGCGAACCAAACTGTTCCTGCAGATGCAAAAGCATTACCAGGTGTAACATTTGAAATTAAGCAAGTTGCGTCATTTGAGACAATCACAAATGATGGAACAATCGCAAAAGAAAGCGTAACACCAGTTACAACTGCAACACCAATTCAAGTAACAACAGATGCAAATGGTCAAGCTGTATTCCCGGATCTACCATTAGGACGTTATGAAGTGAAAGAAGTTGCTGGTCCAGCACATGTTAACTTAAATCCAAACACGTATACAGTTGATATCCCGATGACAGATAAAGAGGGTAAAGGCTTAAACTATGATGTTCATATGTATCCAAAGAATGAAATCAAACGTGGTGCAGTAGAATTAACAAAAACAGGCGCTGGCGATAAAGTGTTAGCAGGTGCAGAATTCTCTGTATTTAAAGAAGATGGAACTGAAGTTCAAAAAGGATTAGTATCAGGTGCAGACGGTAAAATTCGTGTACAAGGTTTAGAGTATGGGAAGTATTACTTCCAAGAAACGAAAGCACCAACTGGATATGTGATTGATCCAACGAAACATGCGTTTTCAATTACAGAATCAGGTACAGTAAATGCGGATGGTTCACTTACATCTGGTGTTGTCGTACCAGTCGCAATTAAAAACTTTGAAGAGCCAACAATTGATAAAAAAATTAATGGTGATTCAGAAAACGCACCAATGAATCCAAACAAAGAACATACTTATGATATTAAAACGTTAATTCCAGAGGACATTAAAGAATACAAAAACTATGTAGTAAAAGACGTTCTAGATGAAAAGTTAACAATTGTAGGAACACCAATCGTTAAAATTGATGGTGTAGAAGTAGATGCAAGTGTAGTAGAAGTAGTTGTAGAGGGTCAAAAAGTAACAGCTACAGTGAAAGATTTCTCAAAATTAGATGGTAAAAAACAATTCCATTTACAAATTGCAACAAAAATTAAAGAAGGTTTCCCAGCGGGAACACAAATTCAAAACAAAGCAAACATTGATTTCACAAACAAAAATGATGTAACAGGTGAAAAAGAATCGAAACCTACAACAGTTACAGTAACAACTGGTAGCATTGCTTTAACAAAAGTTGATGGTGAAGACTCTACAAAAACATTACAAGGCGCGGAATTTGAATTACGCGACAAAGATGGTAAAGTAGTTGTAGTAGAAGGTAAAGAAGTAAAAGGTGTATCAGATGCAAATGGTGTGATCCAATGGAATAACATTCCTTATGGTGAGTATCAAGTAGTAGAAACAAAAGCACCAACGTATACAAAAGAAGATGGTACAACAGGTTCTTACCAATTATTAAAAGATCCAATTGATTTAACAGTAGATGCAGATCATCAAGCAATTAAATTAAATGTAGAAAACAATAAGAGTGGTTGGGTTCTTCCAACAACAGGTGGTATGGGAACAGTTCTCTTCACTGTAGTAGGTCTATTACTAATGGCTGCAGCAGCATTTGTTTTCTTCAGAAAAAAAACAGTAAATAACTAATTCTTTACAATTTTATACTTATAATAGTTACATGTGAAAAGAGGAGGGCCATTTGCTTCTCCTCTTTTCTCTATATCAGTACACGGTAAAGGAGTCACTATGAAACGCAATATTATTTTTGGCTGTATTTTTGTATTAGGGCTAGGGATTTTTTTATATCCAACAATCAGCAATTGGTTAGCAACTCGAACACATTACTCTCAAATTAGCTCTTATGATGCAAAAGTAAAAGCTCTTCAAAAGGAAGAACTAGAGCGTAGAGAAAAGGAAGCAAAGGAGTATAATAAGAACGTACAACATTCTACTCAAACACTTGCAGATCCATTTGCAGAAAAAGAAAAGACTGGTGGAAAATCCTATGCGGATGCTCTAAACATTGGTGATGTTATGGGGTATGTGGAAATTCCAAAAATCAAGGTAAAACTACCTATCTATCAAGGAACTTCTGAGGAAGTATTAAGTCGTGGGGTAGGACATTTAGATAAATCATCCTTACCCGTGGGAGGAGCAGGCACACATACGGTATTAACGGGGCATCGAGGCCTACCTTCGGCAGTATTGTTTACAGATTTAGATAAAATGAAAGAGTCAGATGTATTTTATATTCATTCTTTAGATAAGATTCTCGCATATCAAGTGGATCAAATTAAAGTGGTATTACCAAGTGAAACAGAGGATTTACTGATTGTAAATGATCAAGATTATGCCACATTGCTGACTTGTACACCGTATGGTGTAAATACGCATCGATTATTAGTGAGAGGGCATCGTGTCCCATATGAAGCAACAGGAAAAGAGAAACCAAGAGAAAATCATTCGGAAGCTCCTATTGTAGAAAATTGGGAAATCATTGTGGCAATCGGTATGTTAATTATGAGTGTCTTCTTATTCCTAATGAGAAGAAGAAAGAAAAAATTAGAAAGTAAATAGAGTTATAGTGTGTGGTGAAAATATGAAAAAGATGTTACTTAGTGCAACATTGTTTATTCTCGGATTTAGCATCTTTCTATATCCAACTGTTTCAAATTATATGAATCAACGTGTATACGAAACAGAAATTATTAATTATGAGAAGAGAGTAGAGAAGTTAAAAGATGAGGATTTACGTAATAAATTCAAAGTCATGCAAGCCTATAATGAATCTTTAAAAGGATTATCTTTTTCTATGCAAGATCCTTTTAATAGTAATGATAAGAAAAATGAAGCCTTTGTAAATTTTATCAAGAAAGATGATGTACTAGGTACAGTTATCATTCCGAAAATTAATGAAGAACTTCCTATTTATTTAGGGGCAACTCAGGAACATCTTAGCATGGGAGTCGGTCAAATTGGTGGAACCTCTTTTCCTATAGGTGGACAAGATACGCATACTGTCTTAGCGGGACATCGTGGTTATCATGGGGCTAAAATGTTTCGACATTTAGATCAACTACAGAAGGGGGATAAATTCTATATCCGGATTTTAGGAGAAGAATTAACCTATGAAGTAACAGGTCACGAAGTGATACTTCCTAGCCAAGTTGAAAAACTCGCTATTACAAAAGGAAAAGATAAAGCTACACTACTTACATGCGAACCTTATACTTCAAGTAAATATCGTTTACTTGTCTATGGAGAAAGAGTAAATAACGAATCCAAAGAAAATAGTAGAGAAAGCATAATTAAAATTAAGGAAAATCAAAAGCAAGATTTTGTAAAGACAATATGCTTTATTGTTATAGGAGTTTTAGTCATATTTATTGCTTTATTTGGGTTATTAAGAAGAAAGTAGCCTTTCCATTCATTATAAATATAAGATAAAGAGGTTCTTTTCCTAATGGATTATATACTATATTTTAGGAGAAGAACCTCTTATTCAAAAAAACGTTTTTAATTTGAATGGTATTAAAAAATTAATATGTAATGTCTAAAAAACAAAGAAGAACTCACTAATTTATAACGGGCTCTTCTTTGTTTTTTCCAGCTATTAATTTTTGTATCATTCTGATTACCTGCCTTTTACATTAAGTAGTAATTTAAAGTATACTTTTGTAATGATTTATAGTAAAATTTTTCAGTAAAATTGCATTCTATGTATACAGATAAGTATGCTGTGTTAAACTTGAACATTTTCAATTAAAAGGAGGATAAATATGAAAGATATTGATATAGATTATTTATGTAATCTCGTCCATAACACATTTTATGTCCCCGTATATTTTCTTTCGGAGAAGGGAGAAATTTTACATTCTTTTACTTGCTATGATACAGATAGCCCTTTTTATTCAAGCAAAGAAGAACATTTTCAGGCATTGTATCAAGAAAATGACCCTTATAATTTTCCGGTTTTTAGAGGGAACCATTACTTAGAAAACTTTGTCTTCATACGGGTTAAAGATCACGAAGAGATACAAGGAACGATTATCATTGGACCAACTACCTATCCAAAAGTAACAGATGAAATGGCAAGCAAGCTTGTGAAAGCCTTTCATGCAAGTGAGAAGATACAGGAGGGATTGTCTTACTATCAATCTATACTTGAGATGAAAAAAATGACTTTACTTCATATAGGAATTTTCTTACATTACATGATTTTTCAAGAAAGATTAGATATCGATACCGTTTGGAAAAAGAACAAACTATTAGAAGAGGTTCCCTATAAAATGGTGAATCCGGATTTATATATTTCTAAACGTCGGCAAGATAATCCTGATAATTACAGTATTTCTTTGGAACAGAAATTTTTTTCACAAATAAAAGAAGGGAATAAAGAAAATGTAATCAAATATGCATATTCTTTCCCTCAAGAAGATGCGGCAATTGTATCTAATGGAGATCAACTTAGAAATCAAAAAAATAATGGAATTATTGCCATTACTTTAGCTACAAGGTATGCGATTGCTGGAAATTTACCGTCAGATATTGCTTTTTCTCTTAGTAGTTTATACATACAAACCATTGAACAATTAGATAATATGTATTCTGTTAATCGCTTGATAGAAGATGCCTTATGTACGTTTGCAGATCGTGTAAAGGAATACAAAACAAAAAAGTATTCAAATACGATTACCACATGCTTAAATTACGTAAGTAATAATATCTATCATGAAATTTCACTAAATGAGCTTGCTGATTTTTTAGGAGTTAATCCGACTTATTTATCTAAGTTATTTAAAAAAGAGGTAGGAATTCCTTTAAGCCTGTATATTCAAAGAGAACGGATAGAAGAAGCCAAAAAATTACTAACCTTAACTTCCTATTCCTTAACAGATATTTGTCTGTGGCTTAACTTTAATGATCAAAGTTACTTCACCAGAGTTTTTAAAAAAATAACTGCGATGACACCGAAACAATATCGTGAAAAACATACTGTAATTTAAATATATTATGTGATAGACACGCCTAACTTGTTCCATTATAAATGGAAGTGTCATAAGAAAATTCATATTTCAATTTGAAAGAATATGCATTTATACATCTATTCATAGTATAAAATGTGCCTTCTTTTTGCAAAGCTTATAGATGCACCAGAGGCAACAAATAATCCTGAGTGCATTACAGATTTCGTAATACGAGAAAGCCCATACCGAACTTTCGTCTGCATTTAGGCATGGGACGAAAGTATCGCTTTTTCATAAATATACATTTATGCTTTTATCTTTTTCTGACAGAAGGCTTCCTCCTCAATTGGTGTGAAGGTATAATAGCACCAGTAAATAGGTGGAAGATGAATGTCGGTTGGTGTAAGTTAAAGTGCTTGCTACTATATGCTTTTACAGATTACTCTCTGAAAACTGAAGTATGAGGTTGGTTGCAGAAAAATTGTTACGCTTGTAAAATACGTAACGTTCTATTGTTCCAGGGTTATCAAAGTTATGCAAACTAGGCTAAAGTGGGAAGCTAGTGAGTCAATGTACAAAATGCTTCCATCCTCACCGTAGGAACTACGGGCAGGGCCAGTCAGGATAAAGGGCGATTAGATAGGTATTCGTAGGAATCTCCCACTTGCAAAATGCCGCAAGGTTGTTAAGTGGGGGGAGTTTAAGAAATTAGTATCGCTTTACATCTCCAAGTTTTTGTTTGTTTTTTTTCATCATTTATAAGTTCAATCCTGATATTCAGCATAATTCCAATATCTAAAAATAAATCCCCTTTATAATAAACTTCAGTATTTTTGTCTTTTTCTATCTGAATATTTTTTAAGAATCCATACCTTCCAGAAAGACTATTAATAAAGTTTCTTATAACATCTTCTAACTTATAAATTAGACTATATTCTTTTTCAATAATCCATTCATCAATAATTACATTACTTTCAGATTGATTGATAATCATTTTTTTTAATTGCTCTTCTGAATCTTTCTCTAAAAGCAATTTTTTAACATTTATATTTAAAGTCTTCCACAAATCTTCAAGATCCAGTTGTATCTCTAAATCTTCTAAGCTATTAAAATACATATTCAAATAGTGTTGCCCGTTCGTTCCAATTAAAGCATATTTATCTTGAAGTAAATTACCTATTGATAGTTTGGATACAATGTATATTCCAGTTAATTTTTCATTAGAGAAGATTTGAATAATTGTACCTACTCTTATTGTATTTTCCACAAATTTCTCCTCCGCACTTAAATATGATATTTACTACTTTATTGATTATTATAATCACTTAATTTTTTGTCCTAATAGCACCTCTATAAGGGTAGTTATTCTTTTATCTTGCACACTATAATAAGTTTCGTATCCCTTTCTATTACTAGCTAGTATTTTTTGTGATTTCATTATAGCTAGATGTTGAGATGTGGTAGACTGTGGCCTTTCTAAAAAGTCTGCTATTTGATTTACATTGCATGGACCTCTTTTAGTAAGTTCTATTATTATTTTGATTCTTATTGAATGTGATATTGCCTTTAAAAGGTTAGCGTTTTCTTTGTAAATAGACATTTTAAATTTTCTCCCTAACGTGTATTTCTATTGCTGTTTAAATAAAAAAAATAATTTGTAAAATGGTATATAATGATTATTGATTTTATAAAAAATATATTATAGAAATTTAACATTTTTATAAGTGAAATTGTGCTCGTCCTTTATCAATTAGAGGATGAAAAAGCATTGGTATTGTAAAGTAAGAGCGAATTTTAATAATTACTTCAAGGTATTTACTGATTCCTTTTCTATAAATAAAGAGAGGTCTTAAACCTTAAAGAACTTGTAATTTAACAACTATAAAATATGGTTATAAAACGAAATCCTACTATAAGGATAATAGATATTGTAATAAATTGATTGTAGTATCTTTGCAATTATTGTATTTATTTGAGGGGGATATTCTTTTTTGTTTTCTTATGTAAATTACGTGAATCACCAACGTTTATTTTGTAAATTTGGTATGAAAGAAGTAACTTGTACTCCTTTTTTAACTTTTTCTAAATAAAAGTTTTCTATATGACAATGAGCTTGCCTTCCAAACAAATCGTAATTTGTAACACTTTTATCAAAGCAAAATTCTCATGACATCGCTTTGATATTCAAAAATATTAATAACCTATTGCATTAAATTTTTTGAAAATTTAGGTTTAACATCTCTAATATAGGTGTATTACATATTACATAACAATTAAATACAAAAATAAAAAATATAGAGGAGGAAGGATACTATGCATAAGAATGAAAGAAAACCGGTGGTTTATGAATATCAAAATGAACAGGAAGTAGCTATAAAGGTAAAGGAACTAGAATTGCAAGGGATTCACGAAGATGACATTTATGTCTTAGCACATGAAAAACATCGAACTGAAAGAATTGCGGATGATACAAACACAAATACAATTGGAGTAAAAGAACAAGGATTAGGCACAAGTATTATCAACTTTTTCTCAAAAAAAGGGGACGAACTCCGAAATCAAATGGAAGAAATGGGGCTGTCGAAGGAGGAAGCTAACTTATATGAAAAAAAACTAGATCAAGGGAAAATTTTACTCCTAGTAAAAGCTGAAACACCGTTTTTGAGTGAAAGGCAGCCACAAAACTATAATTCTCTCTAATAGATTGCAATATCTGATAAATAGATAAAGTAATGCTAATTCCTATTTCAAGAAAGGAAGATAAAGGTAGATAGGAGCAAACGAAAGGATTGATCAAAAAAGCATAGGTCATCTTATAAACATTGAACGAATTCATTTCCTTCCTTCACTCAGGGAGGAAATGTCCCCTTATACACATTGAATGAATAAAGGAGGAATAAAAATATGGGGCTAATTATTACATGTATTGTAGGCGGACTAATTGGTGCATTAGCAGGGATGATTACAGGAAAAGACTTCCCAGCAGGCATTTTTGGAAATATTATTGCTGGATTAATTGGTTCATGGATAGGTACAAAATTATTTGGTGATTGGGGACCAGAATGGGGTGGTATTTTCATATTACCAGCTGTATTAGGTGCCATTGTATTTATTCTTTGTATGACACTACTTTTACGAACAGTAAGGAGTGCATCATAACAAATTATAGAAATGAAATTTAAATATACTACTTTTTAAGATGTAGTAGTGAAGAAGATAAAAATACGAAAGGATGAGAAAAATGAAAAGTACAATATTTAAATATGCTGTGATTGGGGTTACAGCAGGAGTCTTGGTTTCCCTATTAAAAAAAGAAAATCGGAAGGCTATACAAACAAAAGGAAAGAGCGTAAAAGACAAATTACAAGAAGGAAAAATGAAGGAAACATTGGAGAAAGTAACTGAGACAAGTAAACAATTCTCTGTAACTGCAGCTAATGTTGCAAAACAAACATTACCTCAACTTCTTACAGCCACACCAGTTGTCATTTCTACCATTAAAGATTTTACAGAAAATAATAAAGAGAAAAAAGATGAAAAAGATTACGAAGTAAATCAAAATAATAAAAATCAAGACGATGGAAACACGAAAAATGAAAAGACATATACCAAAGAAGGGAAAGAAGAGAGTGCCTAAATTTAATTCTTGAAATAGAAAGCGAGGAAAAAGTATGAAATCTCTGTATGCAATAGATGTAGGAATTGGCTTTACCAAACGGGCATATCGACAGGATGAAGATTCTGAGATGACGATCAAGAGTGAAGCTTCCACGTTAGCTCCTGTACCTAACCATGATGAAAGTGAAGATTTAACAAAGGTAAGTTTTATAAACTTAGACTTTGCTTACTACATGGGAAAAGAAGCTCACCAATCTGACGCTTCATTTCTTCCTCCATTTGAGGAAGAAATAGAAAATTATTATGAAAGTGAAAGGTTCAAGCAACAAATATTTGGTTGCATAGCAAAAGATTATAAAGAAAATGTCGTGTTACCCTTAGTAGTTACAGGGCTTCCTGTTACTTGTTTTGGTAGCCAACATGAACAATTACAAAATCTATTAAAAAAGGAAACTTCTGTACAAATTGATAGGAAATTTATTAATATTACCGTAGAAAATGCTTTGATTCTTCAGCAACCAGTCGCTTTATATGCCTATTTTTTAAAAGAGGGAATCATTCACGAACGAGATCGTATTTTAATTATTGATGGTGGATTTCGTACATTAGAAATGACAGATATGAAACAGCATCTCATTTTAAACCATTATGAGGCAGAACTAGGATGTAGCAAGCCTTTGAGAAACATTAAGAAGATACTCCAGGATAATACAGGTGACAGTAACCACCTTCATATTAACGACATACCAGAAATATTAGAAAAGGAAATTGAATATCGAGAGGAATCTCAGTATTATCAAACCAGTCAGTTTTCTTTCTCGATTCAAAAAGAGTTAGATGATCACTTCCAAGAAGTCATGCGTGTATTACATGAAAAATTCAAGCTAGACCAGTATGATGCCATTATTTGGACAGGGGGAATTGTAGATATCCACCAAAAACGAATTAAAAAAATGCAAGGTGAAATTTCTTCTTTCCGTATGGTTGAAGCTACGAAAGAAGCTGCGCTTCATGGATATTATAATATCGGATGCCAAGTATTTGATGACATAACCAAACAATCTGCATACGAGGTCACACCATAAAAATGACAATAATGGAGTTCTTTGAATAGAACTGCCAAATTATAAATCTACATTGAATAAAGACACTTTCTTTACCACATACAATAAATTATTTACAACATAAGAATAGAAAGTACTCGCATAAAAAGATTGAATATTCAGAATTAATATAGCTATAGGATTGTATTAACCTATTATAAATAAACTATATAGGAGGTCTTTTCTTTAAAAAGAACAAGACCTTCTATTCATCTTTTTATTTAGTATTTATTTTGATTTAGATAATGTAAAAATTTTTCCTCGAGGATACGTTTTTCACCATATAACAATAGTTCATCACCCTCTTGTAAGATGAGTTCTCCTAGACCTGATCGAAGGTTTCGGTCTCCTCTTTTTACAAAAAGGACATGAATATCTTCCTGAGGATGAAATACAGAAGTAATCGTCTGATTCCGGTAAATCGAATGTTCATCTATTTTCCATTTCATGAGATGATCCGTGGGTTCTCTTAAAAAAACTTGATGAATTGGCAAGTCCTTTATTTCTATACTCTGTTTTGTTTCTTGTTGTAATTTCTTCTTTAGATGTCTTTGAATAACTGGTATTTGTAAGAGAACATAGAGTATTAAAATTATACCTGCTATATAAAATGTATGGATTGTTACCACGTATTTAGAAAGAATAGTACTAAGAGAAGAAATAATAACAGCAAATGAAAAAATACCAAAGATAATTAAAAACATGCTGAGTTTCCTTCTAACGGGGTGTCCTAGTATTAATTCAGATTCCTCAGTAGTGAAACCAGTGCCCGTCATAAGTGAAAGGACTTGGAAACGAGAAATGGTTCTTTTTACCCCTGTTAAGGTAAATAAAATCGCATGTATTTCTATAATGAGGATCACAATACTCATATAAATACAGATAAAAAAGAACTCCATAGTTATACTCCTTTCCTTTTATCACATGGATTAATCATTGTTCAAAATAACTAAGTCAAGTTGACATGCAAATTTCCATATCACAAATATTATTCTATCAAACATAAAACTTGAATGAAAATCCCAGAAAGGAGGACGAATATGAAATGTATAAAGATGCCGAAATGGACTTGGTATCATGTGAAAACTAATGAGCTCGACAAACTCTCTTTTACAATTTCTTGTGATGTATTATCTTATTTTTCTCAATTTGTAAGGAAAATAAGCTCTCCTTGTGAAAATGGATTATATGTTTACACATTATCATCAAGTCAAACTTGTGTATATGGTTCATTTTTATATGAGCATGATCAAGAAGACGCCAAGATTCAAAAATTTCTTCATTATTTCGTAGCACCTGAAGTACTGATAACGGTCCAAGAAAAAGATGAAGAGGATTTCTCATATTTAATAAATGGATGTTCTTTGAATATGAAAAATTGTAATATTTCCGCTGAAGGGTTATGTGTCATCTTATCAACCTGTATATCTCGTTATTTACAAGAGGTTGATCATTTTGAAAACCATTTTAGAAATATATTATGGGATTTTTATCATCATAATAACATAGCAGTTTTAGAAAAAATCTATCATATTCGTCATGAATTATTTATGAGCACACATGTATTTCGCTTAGTTCAAGAAGTGTTACAAGGGTTGGAAGAGGCTTGGTTAGAACAACTAACAAAAACCTTTCGTTATAAACAAACACGCTTGAAATTAGAACGTGGATTACAGCTCGTTAAAGAATACCAGGAAGAATTAGATACCATGATTCATTTACAAGAAGTGGTTTCTTCTCATCGTGGGAATGAAATTATGAAAGCTCTTACTGTATTAACTGCTGTGAGTACACCTTTGACAGCCTTAGGAGCATTGTGGGGGATGAATTTTAAATATATGCCTGAATTAGAATGGGAATATGGCTATTTAATTGCTCTTTTATCTATCATTTTTACAACAGGTGGGATGTATATATATATGAGAATTAAAGGCTGGACAGGTGATTTATTACGAGTAAAGAAAAAGAAATCCTTTTTTAAATCTGATTAACCTTGTTTATAGAAAAACATGAAAGATACTAATATAGATATAGGAGGTGTATCTTCTATTTTTAATATAAAATAGAAGAAAATTATGAATGGGTTTTCTCTTTTCTTAATTTTTGTTCTCATTCTTATTTCTGGTTTTTTTGTTGCCGCAGAGTTTGCTATTGTGAAAGTTAGAAAGAGTCGCATTGATGAATTAACCAATAAGGGCCACAAACAAGCTCCAGCTGCCCAAGCTGTTTTGTCACATTTGGATGTCTACTTATCCACTTGTCAGCTTGGTATTACTCTTACGTCTTTAGGGATTGGTTGGTTAGGAGAACCTACTTTAGAGAAGATAATGCACCCTTTTTTTCAGCTATTTCCCTTTTCGGAAAAAATGTCACATTCTATTTCCTTCTTTGTTGCCTTTGTTCTAATTACTTTTTTTCATGTTGTACTTGGAGAACTTGTACCAAAATCATTTGCAATTCAAAGAGCAGAGAACATTACACTTCTATTCGCCAAACCATTAATTTGTTTTCACCGGCTAATGCACCCTTTTATTTGGGTCTTAAACAAAAGCGCATCTTTTCTGGTAAAAGGATTCGGGATGGACATTACGAAAGGGCACCATGGAGCACATTCAGAAGAAGAGCTACGTCTGATTGTCAATCAGAGTTATCAGAATGGTGAAATTAATGATACAGAATATACGTACGTAAATAATATTTTCAAATTTGATAATCAGTTCGTACAACAAATTATGATTCCACGTAATGAAATGGTTTGTTTATCTCTGGGAAACACAGAAGAAGAAAACAGAAAAATTATTCGTGATTCACAGTATACACGTTATCCTATTATCCAAAGCAATAAAGATCATATTCTAGGTATCGTTCATCTAAAGGAAATATTCCAACAAGAGTACGATGGAGATAGAAAACCATTACAATCGTATATACAGCCATCTATTCCTATTTTTGAAAGAATGCCTATTCAACAAGCCTTGTTCCGTTTACAACAAGAAAAAACACAAATGGCTATTGTTATTGATGAATATGGAGGAACTGCAGGGCTTATTACTATGGAAGATATTCTAGAAGAAATTGTTGGGGATATCCATGATGAATTTGATCAAAAAGAAATACCAATGATTTTAGAATGCGCAGAGGGCCTCACTTCTTTCGATGGTAAAGTACTCATTTCGGAAGTAAATAATACGCTAGGAACGTCTATTTCATCCTATGGAGTAGATACCATTGCAGGATGGATTCTTTCTCAAACCATAGAATTACCAATTCAGCCTGGATATATAATAGAAGAAGAAGGGGTTTATTTTAAAGTACTTCAAATGGACGAAAATCAAATTAAAAGAGTAGTAGCCATACAAACTCATGTACCCGTAGAATTATAATCGCTTTTTATCGACTAATGTTACATGCTAATTATCTAAATAATATATATAATGAGATGAATTTAATTGTCATTTTTTAAAAACAGTAAAATTGGCACAATATTAAACGTATTAATAATTATATCAAGTGTTGCTTACGTATTATTATCTATACTAGGGGTCTTAAGAAAAGTGAGTATGTTTCTGATACTATGTATGAAGATAGTTTATACTTCATGTTGTTATTACAGCAAATACATCTGATAGTGATGTTGCAGATCAAGAATTAGTAATAACAAGTTAAGTTAATTAAATTTGTGAATAAAAACTAATATTTCATCTATACTATACATTACAACCTGCTTCTTACCCAGGTTGTGTTAAAAAGCGCAGTTAGTACAACTAACTGTGCTTTTTTAATTTTTGTTACATAAACTTAAATTTTTTGCCTATACTATGTTTACTCCTTAAATAGATGGATGTAATGTTCTTAAAGCAGTTAGCTATTGCTAACTGCTCTTCTTTCTTATTAAATTGGCACTTTTTCGTATTGAAAGTACATATCATGGATATAGGATAACCACAAACATATATCCTCATTAAGAGAGGACATTTTATTACTTTCCTTACGGTATAATCTTTCTAATTTCGTTTATACTATATTTCTAACTTAATGTTACATATTATATTACGTACTTGTATAATTTAATTTCTTTTGTACAACGAGTAGTTAGCAAATCTTGCTAACTACTTTATTTTGTATAAAGATTTCAACTTAAATTTAGTTGATTTTTAAAAATTATATACTCCTATTTTTTATTGATATTAATGGATTAATGAAAGAATTCTCCTTTCTCGAACGCTCAAAGAAGAACAGTTCAGCTATAGGTGTTGAGATTAGTTTATAGCTAGTCTAATGTACCTTCATATTCTTTTTATATTTTATAAAAGGTATTTTTCTTTAGTTCTAACAGTTCTAAAAATTGAACTTCAGTTATTTCTTTGTTTTTCCACTTAGTATATGTTTCTTCTATTTATGTTTGAAAAGGTGATGTGAAAATATAAACGTTTATAATATTCTTTCCTCTACCTTTACAAACTTGATATTCTTGCGTTTTACAGGTAACACCTCTGTATTTAAAAAGGTATACCTTTTTAAACGTTTGTTCACTTTCTCCATTGTTGTATGGAGATCTTCTTTTTTGATAGGATGAGGCTCTCTACATTGAGAATACGTCAATTTCTTTAGTGCAAATAATTTTGAGAGGTTACATTTAACTAATTTACAATCCTTACGTCCTTTGTATATTAATATTTTTAACAGTGTAAAACCTGGCTGTTTCATGTCTAAAGGTAATTTGCTTGTTTTGTTGAAATATTGGTGTTCCTCTTTGTATGGTAAATGATAAAATTATTAAAAATTAAGAATAGTTAGTATTCATTCTATCAATTTACTACATATTACATTTATGTAAATATTGTTATAAAGACATTTTTTAAAACTTTCCCCTAATAAAGTTTTGAAAGAGTTGTCTCTGTATTCTCCATATTGTAAATATGTCAAGAAGAGAGAATCCATTTGGATTCTTTTTTCTTTGTAACAAATATAAGGTAAAATTAATATTATTATAATAGGATTTTAAAATGTTTGTAATCTTTCCTCTCTATTATTAGAGTAGGGGGTGAAGAGTATGTTCAATTGGACAACACCGGGTGAAGTAATAGTTGGCATATTACTTTTAGGAGCAATAGCAATTGCAACTAGATACACAATTAATCAGATACAATAAAGCACCTATAAAATTAGGTGCTTTATTCTTTGTTGTATAAAAATTACACATTAAACGTGAATCTGAACTAAATAGACATTCGGTTAGAAAACGCTCCGAATAATCTTAATTTAACTATAAATTTAATAATACTGAAAACTAAATGGTGTTTTTTTTTTCAAAAAAGGTTTACCGCCAGCATTTTGGAAAAAACCCACGGTAAGCAAAAAACTAGCCTCTACAAAAGAGGCTAGTTGACGTAAAATTTGTTCTCGGAAGTTACTTTTTTCTTTATAAAAAGAATTTGAAATTTCACTTCTTACAAACCATCTTGCACCGCGCACGTTCTCCCATTATACTAAACAAATACCAACTATAATAAGAGGTGTCCTATGAATAAAACAGAATTAATAAAACAAGTAGCAATACAATCCGAACTAACTAAATCACAAGCTAGTCTTGCGGTAGATGCCGTATTAGAATCCATTGAACAAGCTCTGCAAAATGGAGACAATGTGCAACTGATTGGATTTGGCACATTCGAAGTACGAGACCGCGCTGCCCGTGAAGGACGCAACCCACATACTGGTGAAGCTCTTACCATCCCTGCGAGTAAAGTACCTGCCTTTAAAGCGGGAAAAGCATTAAAAGAAGCGGTAAAAGCTAAATAGTCTCCATTCTTTAGTAGCATGAAATCATTAGAATTCATGCTACTGTTTTCTTTTAGAATCGAATCGTGGAGATCGCATGTTTATATACAAGCTGTTGCTTCCCTTCAAATTCTATTAAAATAGAAAAAGTATCATATCCTCTTATTATTCCTTTTATATGTAATCCTTTTACCAGAATTAACTTGATATCCTTCCTCTTTTGAAACGCTTCTTGTAACAATTGTTCCTGCAAAAATAGCATATTCTTACCTCTATCCTTTTGAAATGCTTGTAATTTCGTTTCCAACGGGTTCTCCCCCTATTCTTCTCATATCGTTACGAGGTTTTCCATGTCTTCTTACGTTCATTGATGCAAACGTTCTATTCTCTTCATGCTCTCAATCACTTTTTCATCACTCACTATATAATATATCTCATTTCCCTTTCGCTCATAGGAAACCATCTTAAACTGTTTTAACTTTGCTAATTGTTGCGACATTGTAGATTTTGGAACACGTAGTAACTTCTGTAACTCGGATACTTTTAATGGCCCTTTCGAAATTAATTCTCGAACTATCATCAAACGCATAGGATGTCCCAGCATCCGCAATATATCTGCAGGTCTCTCGTAATCACCAATCTTCATATAAAAAGCTTCTGACATAATTACTTCTCCTTTTTTAGTTAGCATTTTCTACATTCTAAAATCATCTATTTGTTTTGCCGATGTTTTAGATATACAAGGGATACCTCCAATTTGTTATATTTTCATAATTATATTATTTCCGAAGAAGCTCCCTATGTCCTCTTTGTTTGATATTCTCTGGTACGTTTAATTCCCGTCCAAACGTTTTCCTCCAAGTAATTTTTACTACTTTAATGTGCTACGCAGAGACCGAAGTTTGAAGTTTTACTTCTTTCAGGCCTAATGATAGAGAAGTTTTAAGCTATTAAGGATTTCTTTTTTGTATCTAAAATCCTAAAATAAAAAGATAAGATCAGGGAACACGATCTTATCTTTAGCACAAGGAGTAAACAAACGGATAACCATCATATTTATATTATAATTTCTTTTTTGTTAATTTTGAATATTAGAGTCGTAATTTAGTAGCGATATCCATATTGAGAAATTTATTACAAATTTAGTTACAATCAAAGTGAATTTTTATCCAAAAGTTCACTTTATTCTTTGGTATATAAAATTTATATAGTAAAAGTACAATTTAAGAAAGCGGACCATTGAACCCCGTAACTTATATCTCAAACATTGTTTCATAGCTAAAATATTTAAACAAAATTTTGTTTAATTTCCCATAACTGGGCCTCCACCCAGACGATTACGTGCACGTTGTTGGATCATTATAATATAAAATTAGCTTCAATTAAATAATAGCAAGTACTTAAACTAATTTAAGGAATTGATTTCCAAAAGACTTAAATCAACTTTAATAAGGGATAGTACACCATTGCCATCAACTTAAGAAATTGGTAGCTCCCCAAAACGAAGAAAATGAGTTGAATTCTCATAAATAACGGTAAAACAATAAAATTTTAGCTTGATGGGCATGGGGTACAGACCGCAAAACGAAAAAAAACAAGCTAAGGATTTTCGAGCCATTTTAACGCTAATTTAAATTTTGTTGCATTGGGTGCTATAAGGAAATCGAAATAACACTTCTTAGCAAAATAAAAAATAATAAAGAAACCGAATTCCTTAACAGGTGGAATTCGGTTTCTTACTACAATATTTAACTTTAATTAGGAAAGGATTGTCCACTTTAAAAGATATTATATTTATTTATATTTCGGATCGAAAGGTTTTACCTAAATGGTTACCAAGACCAAAATAATGACGGAAATTATATATAAGTGGGCTCCATTTATTTGGGTCAATATGATTTTCTTCAAGAATGATTTCCTTATGAGCGTGTACATGTATAGCTTGTGTCTCAACAATTGCAAAATCAGGAGAATAATCAGGAATTCGAATATGTTTCACCCTTGCCTCAATTTGAATTGGACACTCCATAATTCTAGTAGGTTTTACCGATTTAGACTCAGTAGGTGTTAATCTACTAATATCATATTTTTCTTTTTCATATGTAAATCCATTCTTTTTCTTATAATCTGGAACGGGATTTTTCCCTGTATAGGGGGCTAATTGTTCAACATTCTCCCATAATGAAGGACTTGGAACGTTGATTACACATTCAGGATGTCGTTCTAAATTTTCGATAGCTTTCCCGCCAAGTCCAATCCCTAATATAATACAATCTCCTAATGCCCATGATGATGACATAGGGCTGATGTTTACTGTTCCGTCTTCATTTAGTGAATTTAGTAAAATCACAGGAGTTCCGTAGTATAGAATTTTAGGTTTAATAATCTCTGTGTTTGGAACCTGAGCCATTTTTTTCATCTTTATTTCTCCTCCTATTCATATGTTCTTCCTTATTTATTGTAGAATATAAACATTTCGATTATCATCGAAATATGAATTACATTAGGGGGAAATTAAAATGAACGCAAATCCAAATGTAGCAATGATTGCTACTCTTGTGAGTGAAGCTTCTCGTGCAGCAATATTAACAGTCTTATTAGATGGTAGATTCCACCCTGCAAGCGAATTAGCATATATGGCAGGAATCAAACCACAGACGGCCAGTTTCCATTTGACAAAAATGGTCGATGCGAATGTAGTTATAGTTGAAAAACAGGGGAGACATCGATATTATGGAATTCGAAATCCGGAAGTTGCTCAAGTTATGGAGTCATTTTTATCAATAGCTCCACCAATTGAAATTAAATCATTAAAACAGGCTTCGGAAGATAAAGCGATGCGTTTTGCAAGAACATGTTATGATCATCTTGCGGGAAATTTAGGAGTACAATTAACAGATTCTTTAATTAAAATAGGTGTTATTTATGAAGAAAAGGACGGGTTTACTGTTACTGAAAAAGGGGAGTCATTCTTTACAAATTTTCAAATTGATCTTGAAAGGGTTAAGAAAAAGCGTCGTTCATTTACACACAAATGTTTAGATTGGAGTGAAAGACGTCACCACCTTGCGGGAGCATTAGGAAATGCCCTTCTAGAAAGACTACTAGAACTAAATTGGGTTCAACGTTTACCTAAAACAAGAGCAATCAAAATCACTTCTGACGGGAAAAAGGGACTAAAAGAAACATTTTCTTTTGATATTACAAACAACTAAGTTTTGAATATAAAACAGCCGATTTAGTCTTAAAGGGATTAAAGTTGGCTATTTTTTGTTGAAATTTACTTAACGTGGTTTTTTTCCGAAATGCTGGCGGTACCCCATCGCTATCAAGCTAACTAGATAAATTACATAGAAGAAATACGAAATATTTTAAAGTGGCCGCCACCAGGGAGTATAATTAATATCCGAAGAGATTTGAACTATCCCTATTTTCACTTTGTTTTACAAAAAAGAAGGACAAAGGTTGAAAAATAGGTAAATCATAATAAAAACTACAGGTCTGTAATTGATTAAGAACCTGTAGTTTTTTATAATATTCAACCTATTTTATTTTCCAGCTTTTTTAGTTTCAATAATAAATTTTGAAACTAATTCTGATAATGCTTCTACTTTTTCTTTTATTTTGTTAGATTGACTCGATACTTCCTCAATTGATGCTGCTTGTGATTGGATTGACTGTACAGTTTGAGTGGTTTCTTTAGCTATTTGTGTTGCAGTTTCAGAAACACTTGATATAGAAGCATTAACTTCTTCTGTACCGGCAGACATTTCTTCTGTCGCTGCAGATACCTCTTGAATTTGGCTAGTGATTTTATTAATAGCCACCATAATAGATGAGAATGCTTGATCTGCTTGATAAGCAGCTTCTTTTCCTTCTGTAGCCTTTTGTTGGCCTTTTTGCATGACATCCACTGTATCTTTTGTATCTGTTTGAATCAATTGTATTAAATGATTAATTTCATTTGCCGATTCTTTCGATTTCTCTGCTAAATCCCTTACTTCAGCTGCAACTACTGCAAATCCTTTTCCATTTTCTCCGGCACGCGCTGCTTCAATCGCAGCGTTTAAGGCGAGAAGATTAGTTTGTTCAGCAATGTTAGTGATAGCGTCCAGAGCGCTATCAATTTGCTGTGTACGTGTAACAAGTCTATCAATTACTGTGGATGTTTCTTCAACAACCTCATGAACACTATTCATTTGAAGTATCGATTGTTTTATTACTTCACTACCAGAATTGACTTGTTCTGTTGTTGTGACAGCCAATTCTGTAACCGTTGCCGAAGATTCAGCTACTGTTTGAACTCCAGTCGCTATTTCTTCCATTGATAATGAACTTTCTTGAATACTAGTAACTTGTCCTTCTATTTTTTTATCGATCTCAGAAATAGTTTGAACAACCTCTCTTGATACACGAGATGCTCGTTTAGTATCTTGCAACATTCCATTGGTAGAAGAAATAACCTCTTGAGTTGTGATTTTTACTTCACCAATTAATTGTTGCAAGTTATCTAACATACTATTAAAAGATTTCACAATGCTTCCCAATTCATTATTTGATTTATAAGAAGTACGGATTGTTAGGTCACCTTTGGATACTTGTTGCATATCCCTTTGTAGTAATACAATTGGTTGTTTAATCGCATTTTTAATGATATATCCAATAAAAATAACGATTGCAATTGCTATAATGGAAATACTAACAAACATCATTATTGTGCTTGTTGCACTGTCGGTATTATTTTTTTGTAATTGCTCTGCATTATTATTATTATATAGGATAAGTTCACCAATTGCCTGAGTTGTCTTTTTCATATTTGGTTCAACTTCTTTTAGATAATAAGCATATGCTTCTTCATTATTAGATTGCCCCAAATCTTCCACTTTCTTCAGTTGTGTTCTTAATTCATTAAATCTTTCAAGAAATGTTGTATATAATTCTTTTTCTTTACTAGCACTAACTCTAACCTCAAACTGCTTTAATAACTGATTAGTTTCTGTATGCAATGTATCAATTTCTGTCATAAGCTCTTTTATTCTTTTTTCATCTTTTGATACCATAATTTCATTTACATTCATATTAATATGATAAAAATTAGACTCTATAGTTCCTATCCACTGAATTGGTAATAAACTATCTTCATACATAGTAGAAGAAGCATACTCACCTTTTTTAAGGCCCAAAAATCCTAGTATAGATAATAATACGCAAGCAACACTTGATATAATTATTAATACGTTTAATATTGTGCCAATTTTACTGTTTCTAAAAAATGACAATTAAATCCACCTCATTATATATAGATTAGATAATTAATATATAACAAGAGCTGATAAAAATCGATATTTAAGATTTATATGCATTATTCAAAATAATAGAATATATTGTGGTATCGGGTTATACGTTAATTATGACTAGTAGGGGCCCCGCCACATCGTTATCAAGCTAATATTTTTAACGATCCCCATTATAAAAATTTTACATCTTTGCAAATTTTATTTTTTCGCACTAAAGGACAAATAAAAAGAGTCCTTAACAAATTGTTAAGGACTGCGGAATAAAACCGCAATTTGGGTTGAAACCCAATCAGTTTGTAGAAAATAAATTGCGATTATGATAGCAATTGTATTCCCAAAAGCAATGTTTCAAATGGATTTTAACACAACTGTAACTGTAATGGTATCAACAAAATGTGGATTGAATTACAAATAGTGGTTACGAATATTGGAAAGTGTTTAAAAATTAATTACTTCTCATGAAGAAAAAGTATTAAGAAGAAATTGTAGCGATAAATTTTTAGAGGAAGCACCGATAGCGGGCGCTTTTTTCTTTGCTATATAAAATTTATATAATAAATGAGTAATTAACTAACCAGACAATTGAATACTATACTGTAACTCATCTGCCTCATATATTGATTCACAACTAAAATATTTAAAACAAACGTTTGTATAATTCTCCTACACAAAACTCCTTCATCACATAAATAAAAAAATAAGAATCCTCCATTTACATATATTCAAGAATTATAGTTAGTTATAACGTAAAACTCATTTTCTTATAGTTAATTAATCTTGAATATTTTTATATATGTTTCTGTAAGAATCCTACACTTCTTCTTTATT
>NZ_JBMOWC010000056.1:0-30294 GCF_049310765.1 Bacillus sp. PSXD-155
TTACAACTTTACATTATTTGTTGTTATTTCTGTTATTTAGACTTGACTTTCATTACACTCATTGTTTTTTATTCTAGTTAACATAACGCTTATTTTTAACATAAAAAAATCCTCCTCACCTTCAGGAAGATTTTTTGTTTGCTATTATTTTATTTATATCTTCTAGTAACAATCCCAATTGTAAATGACATTGGAAAAATCTAGATTTAACAAATCTTCCTTACGTATAAAGAAATTAGCAACCCCAGAATCGCCCCACATAATATTTAATGAATCGTCTGTATCGATTTGCAGCAATAATATGTCATGTTGCTGGTATTTTTCTTCCCATTCCCTTGGATCTGTCTGTGTGAAAAATGGATAACCACCAATTTTATGTCCTTGATCCTTACATAAATCATCATACAGTTCGCCTAATTCTGTATTATTTTCTTCATCAACAATTTCTTCCCAATCAATGTTATCACTAAAAATCATTTCAAATCGATAATCTCTTGGTGTTACTGGTTGATATGCCAACTCAAACTTTAGTTTTGCTGCTTTGGGTATGATAAAATTCTCTAAATCTAAAGTGTTTAAATAACTAAAATCAGTAATCACCTTAGTTAAATCCGCTGTGATTGTAGAATGATAAACAATTCGAAAGTCTTTTTGGCTTGTGGGATGATCAAAATCTGCTCCAAAAAGATCTTCTTCAGCACTTATGAAAAACTGTAACATTCCATGTTGAGGCATATGTTCAATGTTTGGTATTTCTTCAAGGTTTAACTGCGCAAGTAACATCATAGGTTGTCCGTTTGAGTCTTTAGGATGCTCTTGATCTATAGGTAAATACGGATATCCACCAAACTTACTTTCAAAAAGCGTTGTCTCTGCTTGCGTTCCAGACACTTTAACATACGGTTTCACACTTTCTTCTAAAATACTACGATACTGTTCTAGTTCTTTCGGAATTTGAAGTTGATACGTATTCTTCACTACATTTGCCTCCCTTTAGTAATGAATTGAAAATGCCTAACTTAATTATATAGCAAGCGATAGCTTAATTGAAAATCGTTAAAAATCCATTTTCACCCTCATTTTTTGCGCGCTTGGTGGACAAAGTAGATTATGTTCTAAAACCTTTTTATTAATAGTTCGAATTAAGTCCGCTGCTTCTGCAGTATTTGTATTTTCTTTTAGTTTTTCTTTTAAATCATCAATTTCTTTTGAAAGCTCAATCCACCTAGGTAAAACATGATTATTTGCTAAAGTTCTATAAAGTTGCTTTTCAGGATTGTAAGAAAGATCTTTATCAAGATTAAGAGGTTTCCCTTTACCAGGTAAATTATCAAAAGCTCCTTTCTTTTCTGCTTGTTTAACGATAGAACTAATATGATCCTCATACGTATAAGACCAAACTTTCTCATCTTTTACTAAAATCTCTTGTTTTTTTAGTTTTTTATCTAGTTCTTCTTGATTCATAGATTCTCTCTCCTTTTTATTTTCTAATGTCGTTTTTGTAAATTCTAATGCCCTTAATCCATCGAATAGCTTTTCTCGCCACCATACGCTATCATGTCCGCCTTGAAACTCTTCGTAAGTGGTTTGGGCGTTTCTTTTCTTCTAAAGCTTTATATAGCCGTCTATTAGCCGTTAAAAGAGGTTCGTTTTCGAGTTCACCTACTGCTATGTAAGAATGTAGATGAGTCGCATTAGAATATATTGATGAAATTTGATTTTCAATCCAAGGAATTGTATTTTCATAATTCTCCTTTTTCCAATGTACGGATCCAGACAGTGACAACACATTTCCGAAAATATGTGGATTTTGAAGTGCTGCATAAAAAGCTGCTAAGCCACCAAGACTGAAACCAGCAATTGTTATATGATTCTTTTCTTGATAAACGTGATACTTAGCTTGAATCCACGGAAGTAATTCCTTCGTTAAAAATGCATTCATTTTATCGTTATAAGTTAGCTCTTCTAATCGATCGACAGGATCTATAGCAATAGCAATACACGATGGGATTTCTTTTTCGTAAATTAAATAATTAAGTGTTTTTGTGATTGAAAGGTAATTAATGAATGAATTCCCATCAAATACAATGAGAAGTTCTTGAAGATGTGAAGTGTGAGAATAATCATGAGGCGTATAAATATGAATTTTGCGTGTGTTATTTAAAATCGAACTATAAAAAGAATATGTTTCAATCTTTCCGGATGGATAATCATTTGAAGGAAAACGACTGCTATATTGCACCTCCATTCCTATGTTTAACACAGACGCTTTATTGGTACCTTCTCCAAATGTATTTCGATTAAATTGGTCTATTTCGTACTGTTCACTACGCTTTATCCAATCATTTTCGAAAACATCGTTTACTGAAAAATAGTACGTTGAAATAAAACTCTTATCCGTCCTAAACGTTACATACCAAATATCTGTCTGTAACAATCGTTGTAATTGATTTACAGACAAATCCCAACCAGGAAAACTACCGAATACATAAACGTTTTCAGTGTTTTGATCCCCTAACCATATATACGTTATAAGCTTATACTGATTATCTGCAGGGCATTGTTCTATTAGTGGCGTGTGATTTGACTTTATTTCATGCAAAAAAGTATAAAGAGCTTTTTTGTTTCCATTCTTTAATTAATTTTTAAGCTTCTCTAACTTAGGACTGATTATTGTAGTCACCTCTCCTCCTTTGTAGTATTCTATATGTAGTTTTTTTCATTAGAATCCCTATATAAAAGTAGTCGTAAGTTATTTGTTTAGCGAAGTTATTTATTAGAAAAATAATCAATTGCCTGAATAGAAAGTTCTAATGATTTTATTCTTCTTTCTAAAAGCGTTCTTTGAGGACTCCCAAGCTTTGACTTAACGTAAATCTTTTCAATTGATGGAAGCAAACCAATTAGAACATTACGAGCTTCTGCTAAATCTTCCTGAGTATAATAATGAGTTTCTTGCTTCCAAACACTTTCTAACATAGCTAAGCCGATACTAGCTGCTTTGAGTCTTTTTTTCACTAAAGTAGTATTTGATCCTTTTTGAGTCATCTGTGATAAGGCATTTTCAAGTTTACTAATTGTTGACTGTAAAGATTTTATTGATTCTACTTTATCTATATTTGATACGTTTTTCATGTTAATGTTATCCCTTCTACGTTGCTAACTTGTTTTGTTTAATGTTTAATGAAATCCTTAAAAGCTTGATTTCACTCGAAATATTTTAACATAAATAACTAACTGTATTCGAGTTGGACAATAACTTAAAGTAAAACAGCTATTCCTCTCTCCTCCCCTGTATCATTCTATTATATGTACTTCTTTCTTCTCATTAGAATTCCTATATAAACTAGTTGTTAATATTGAATGTTTTATGAACAAAAAAACGTACAAGTAATGTAACCTGTACGTTTTCGCTTTTATTCAGTAAGGTAATAAAGTAATAGCTTCCTGGTCTTCTCATAACTTATGAAATCTCTATACAAAATGGGATAATTCACAATTTCTGTTTCTAGAAAACGATATTGCGGAAACCACTCAAAAAACGATTTTCTTAACCACTTTATTTGTTGAAACGTAATGTTCTGTTCGTTTCCATTTAGTACAGAATTTAAAGTAGCTGCTGTATGCATCCAATAATGATTAAAATCAGCGTTTATACAGTCATCTTCGGTAAATTTACTTTTTAAGTCTCGCTGCAATTTTGCTGTAGCACGATAAGGAAACGGTTTATGAAGTGGACTATGCATTTTCTGCAATTCCTTAAAAATAATTCGTTTTCCTAACTTCAACTTTCCACCCCTTTATTTCCCTATCCAATTTAATAAGTTTTCATAATGATATTGAGCATCTATATACCCAAGATTATATAGATTAACGAGCTTTTCCTTATTTCTTTCTATTCCGCTTATAGGAAGCTGTACACTTGGTTGAATTACATAAAAATTATCTTTTTGTTCTTCTCGATTCATATAAGATATCGTCTCATTATAAAAACGATAATGGTCTACTAAATTCTCTGCGATTTTCGGATATTTTCTATATAAAATTTTAGCCAGGCCTGAAAATTTATTTCGCTGCTTCTCATATCCTTCTGGCTTTGTCATAATGACAACGTTCTTTTCATAACCATCCTTTTGGGCTTTCAAAACTGGTATAGGGTCTATAATCCCTCCATCTAATAATTTTCGATTATTATATTCTACAGCAGGTGCTATAAACGGTACAGAGCTTGAGGCGCGAATGATTTTTAAAATATCATTTCCGTGTTCTGCTTTATTATAATAAATGGCTTGTCCTGATTCGCAATCAGTCGTCCCTATGACAAACTGTTCATTACATTTTAAGAAAGTTTGAAAATCAAATGGTACAATTTTATTAGGTACTTCATCAAATAAAAAATCCATTCCGAATAATTCGCGTTTTCGAATCAAATTTCGATAAGATATATAACGGTGATCTGCTACTAGCTCTGTATTTACTTTCTTATTTCTCCCTTTTTGACGTGATAAATAAGTTGCTCCCATACAGGCTCCAGCTGATACGCCGACTACATACGGAAAGAATAAGTTCTTTTCCATGAAATATTCGAGTACACCTGCAGTATATAAACCTTTCATTCCTCCGCCTTCTAATACTAAACCTATATTCTTCATGCTATATCCCTCTGCTTCTTTTTTCTTAATTTCATATTAGCATAAGATTTTAAGATGAGGTTATATAAACTAATTACAACAATAACCAGAAACTACTAAAGTAATGTCATAATATCTTTGTGAGTAACATGTTACAATATAAGTAATTCATTCCACATATATTAAAGGAGGAATTTAATATGGGTTTATTTAGCGGTATTTTAGGAAATGCATCAAATACGAGTTCTGAAAGTGTAGAACGTGATTTAGAGAAGATTATGCTAGACGATGAAAAAGTAGAGCATGCTTATAAATTAATTCGTGATTTAATCGTATTTACAAATCGTCGTCTTATTTTAGTAGATAAACAAGGAGTAACTGGCAAAAAAACAGAATACCATTCTATTCCTTATAAAAGTATTACACAATATAGCATCGAAACGGCTGGGCATTTTGATTTAGATGCAGAACTTAAAATTTGGGTGTCTAGTATGGAGGATCCAATTACGAAAGAATTTAAAGGTGACGATAGTATTTTAAGCATTCAAAAAGCGTTAGTAACCTTTACGACAAAGTAGTGGTTTTTGTATTTTTATTCATTTTTAAAATTACTAATCCGAGTATTTTGGAAGAACATACATTATTTTTGTATTTTTAATCTAAAATAACATAAAAAGGTAAAGCGTATTTTATATGCTTTACCTTTCTTTTTTGTAATAAATAAGTGTAGTTTCATCATTTAATTTCTTTATAACTTCTGTTCTTTTATACTCCATCTTTTCATACAAAAAACAATTTTTCTCTTCTTCTAAAATAGTAGCAAGTTCCCAGCTCGTTGCTTCAGGAAACATTTCCTCAATTAATGTAAGTACCTTTTGGGCAATTCCTTTTCCTTGATAACTCGGGTGAATAAACATTGGACTGATCCAAAATTTAGAGGGTGTTTCTTTTTGTGAAATGCATATCGCTCCAACAAGATTCATTGCCACTATTATTTTATAGAAGCCACCGTCTACATGATTTATTCTACAAATAGTTTTTTCGATAGTTTCATTTGCTGGATTTGTTTCATAGTCTTTATATTTATGTAATAAAGGGCTAAATGAGTCTATTTGCATTTGAAATATAACTTCTGCATCACTTTCTGTCGCCTTCTCTAATGTAATCTCCATGTTACCAATTAAGTCGCTTTCTTAACGAGGTAATATGAGCGGTATGATGACGACCATGCCATGCATATAGTCCTATTGCAACAGCAAGTTTTGTTTCACCAGTTTCAGGATGGTTAAATGTCTTTTCTAAATCTTCAATTTCTAGAGAATATAAAAGGTTAACCCATCTTTTATGTAATGAATCTAGCATTACTAGTGAAACATCTACCGGTAATTTTGAATCGGGTAACTCTGCCCACTTCTCTTCTTTATACGGCTTAATAGTTGGATTCTTTTCTGTCAGTGCTAATTTAAAGCGTATGTAGCTATTCATATGGCTATCAACAACGTGATGAACAACTTGACGGACAGTCCACCCTCCAACGCGATATGGTGTATCTAACTGCTTCTGATCTAAATCTTTAATTGCCTTTGTTAGTTCATGAGGTAAATCTTCAATTTCTTGAATCCATGTATCAATCATTTCTTCAGTTATAGGACGTTTGTATGTAAATTGGCCAATTGGATAACGTAAATCATTCATGAATAAGTCCTCCTTATTATAAGCGCGAAGTATTTCTCCAAATATAGTGTACAAACTTCACATGTTCTCCATTTAATTCTACAGATGTTATATCTGATTCGTTTTGATAAGAAGAAAATCCGCTTTTTTCTAGTACAATTTGTGATGCGAGATTATTAGTAGTTGTTTTAGCATGAACTTCAGTAATTTCATTCTTTTTCGCTACATCTAAAATTAATTTTACGGCTGCTGTAGCAACGCCTTTTTTAGTAAATTTTTCTTCGACCCGATACCCTAGAGAACTAATTCGAGTTTCCGTATCTATATCTACTAAATTAATTCGCCCTACAATTTCTTTTTCTTCATTACGAATTAAATAAAAATAAGAATCTCCATCTGCTTGTTCTATTAATAAATCGTCTAGTAGTTTTTGGAAATATTCAAATTCAAAATATTTTGAGCCACGATTTGGTACCATTGTTTCAAAAAAATATTTATTCGTAAGTTCAAACGTAAATAAATCCTTAGCATCTTGTTTCTTTAGTTGCTCTATGTATATTTCCATCCCGTATTCTCCTTCTAGATTTACTAACTGTTATACATTCTTTTTTAATCAATTATATTCCTGCTATTACTTTCGATTAAGTAATACAGATAGTAGCACTTTCGGATGAAAAAGATGAAATGGACTACGAATTAAATTCATCACTCGTACTAACCGAATATAAACATCAGAATTACTTGCGGATAGTCGATATATTTGTTTCGTATACCATAGCTGAAATTTTTGTTTTGTAGTTAATTCTCTCTTTAGTTGCGGATGACGTGATATTTCCGTTGTTGTCATATCCCATGGGGTTTCTATTATATTAGCTGCCTTTTTATAAAATTGTTGTGTAAATGTTTTATCAAGTTGTTTTCTACCTTGCAGAAGTAATTGCAACTGGTGAGCCTCCATAGCAGCAACTGATACGCCTTGGCCGAAAACGGGATCAAAACGACATTGCGCATCTCCAACAACTAATAAGCCTTCTGGTACATTATTCACTAAATCAAATCGCCGGCGTACTTGATAGGGAATTTTGTATGTCTTTATATCAGTAATTCCCTCAGCCTTGTTTAGGAAGTCTGTAACATTAGAAATTGATAGGTTTTCAGCAAAATCATAAAACTCATCATCTGTTTGTGGTGCTTTCTCGTTTGCGTATCCACTGAAAGTAACAAAATAACGATTATCTTCTATCGTTTGAATAAGAACGCCATAAGGGTTATCAGGGAAACTCGGAGACATTAGCACATTGCAACAGTCTAATTTCTCATTTTCTTTAAGTTTGAACATTTTCGTTGCGTAAAATAAATCAATACGAACTTTCTCTTCTTGTACTTCAATTTCGTATTCTCGTAACCACTCTATACTTTTTGAGCCAAATCCACTCGCATCAACTACAAGGTCTGCATGAACTTCTTCTTGTATGTCTGTCTCTAAATATTTAACTTTTACTCCACACACTTTGTTAAGCTTTTCATCTACCAATAACCCTTTAACCAATGTTTCATATTTAATAGTAATATTTGAAATCTGATGTATTCGTTTTTGAATATGCCATTCTAGTAAAGGACGACTTTGTTGAATCATATGTACTTCCCCTATGAAAGGTTGTTTCCATAGACCGAATTGATGCCATTTCAAATCACGTGTAAAGTTGTTTATAATACTACCCGCTTCTATTAATTCATTCGTAATAGTAGGAAACAATTCTTCAATTGCTTTTTCTCCACCTTTTAATAACACGTGAGGATGATTACTTTGTGGAACTCTTTTTCTTGAAGCTTTTCCATCCCATTTTTCACCGACTTCTAAAATGATTACTTCTTTAAAAAAAGTTGATAATGCTTTTGCTGCAAACTTTCCTGCCATACTTCCACCAATAACGATAGCCTTATTAAACATATTTTCCCCCTTAATAAAAAGAGATCCTGCCTTGTATGAATGAAACAGGATCTTAAACTAATTAACTTCTTTATCATTATACTTAAAATACATCAGTAAATTGCAACGTTAAAATTAAAATACCTAATCCCCATACGTAATACGCGAATACTTTTAAGGAGTGACGTTTTAAATATTGAATCATCCATGAAACGGCTATGTATCCAAAAAACGCTGCTGATAACGTTCCGACAATTAAAGATGTACTAGAAATAGATTCTGCTTTCCCTTGAAAAACGTCTGCAAATTGCAAAATGATAGCTCCAACAATAGCTGGTGTCGACAGTAAAAAAGAAAAGTAAGCAGCAGTTTCACGGTCTAATTTTCTCCATAATGCAGCGACAATTGTCATTCCAGAACGGGAAATGGCTGGAAAAATAGCAGCAGCTTGAAATGAACCGATAATTAATGCGTCTTTATATGTTATGTCACCCATTTTTTTACGACCATTCTTTTGTTTATCTGCCATGTAGAGAAAGAATCCGGTCACTAAAAACTCCCAACCGATCGTGATTCCTGTTTTTGAAATATCTTCAAAGAAGTCTTTAAACAATAAACCAATAACAACTGCAGGTATCGTCCCAACAATAAGTAATAACATGAGCTTTGAAAATGGGTTTTTAATTAAATATATAAATTCTTTTTTGTAATAAATAAACACTGCAAGTAAAGTCCCAATATGCAACATCGTATCTAAAAATAAGCCTGCTTCATCTAATTGAAATAAATGCCTTCCTAAATAAAGATGTCCGGTACTACTGATTGGTAAAAATTCTGTTAAACCTTGAATTATACCTAATATGAAAGCTTCTAACCAATTCATGATGGTCTCCTTTCTCTTTTGCTTGTACCAATATATGAGGGTTAAATTTTCGATATGAAAAAAACTATATTTCTCTATGAATTTACTTTTCGTTTATGGATATATATGTAAAGAGAATTAAGGAGGGTTATTATGTGGAAGCACACAAAATTCGGTAATGTATTACTTTGGATGGGCCCTATCCTTGTATTTTTAGGACTATGTATGACAAATGTTATTTCAGATATTCCTTTCTTTGAGGGAAAACATAAAACGCTTGGTATTGTACTTATATTTATAGGGATATTCTGTTTTATTGTGGCTAATCATTTGAAAAAAGGAGAAAGATATGAAGAATAAATCTAAATAAAAAACAATCCTGGCATATTAGCTAGGATTGTTTTTTATTAATGTTGATTATTTGTAGAATACTTTATCAACGTTATATTTCGCTTTGTATTCATTAATGATATACGTTTCGTAAATTTCTCTTTCTGTTGGATCTTCTACGATACATGCATCAATGCGGTATACTTCATCACGGTGATTTTTAATTGGTGAAACATTATCTTCAAAATGCTTCTTAATACGTTGTCTAATTTTACGAGCTTTACCTACGAAAAGTAGTTCGTCATTAATATTGTAAAACATAAAAATGCCGCCTTTATCTCTAGGGAACAAGTGGAAATCGATAAATCCATTAATTGGAGTAATGATTGGCTCGTCTCCTTTAATAACTTGTTTACGTTCAGTAATTGTAACATCAACTTCAGGGATACTAATTTTAATCAAGTTCATTCACGTCCTCTTTTATTATAAAGATAAATAATAGCATACATATGTAAGAAAAGCTACGTTCATAGGTATATTTCATTTTATAATTCAAATATTATAGGTGTATCATGTAAACTCTTCTTCCAAATCATATGATCACTTGATTCTCCCCAATAATCTTTCAGTACATAACTAGGCTCTCCAAACTTCTTTGTCCATATACTTTGCGCTTTTCTGTATCCACTATCTAAACAGAATTCTGTTATTCCTCTGCTAAGTAACGTAAGAAACATTGTATGTAGCAGTAAACTCCCGATACCCTTTCTTTGATACTCTGGAAGTATAAATACAGTTCCTATTTCATACAAATCCTTAAGTACACCACCTGTACAACTATTAATCAATGTACTTGCTGGACCAACTTCAATTGTTCCAAGGATTTTATCGTTATTTGTATCAATCGCTAATAAAAAGTAACGACTTTCTCCGTTACTTTCAAAATCACTTTTCAAATACCGCTTTTTTGAGTTAATTTCATTTTCTATGTCATCCAATAATTGTGACAATCCTTCATTTTTGTATGTATTCGTAATAACGATACGGAAAAATAAATATAGTTCATCTACATCATTCAAATTCGGTCTTCTAACTGCAACGTTAGTCATGAATGCATTCTCCAATCTTCATTATGCCATTGTCAATACAACACTTTACATAATCTATTCATCATTATTCTGCAAAAACCTGCATAAATCCAGCAGTATAGAAAGCTCAGTATAAATATCAATAAAATAATTTTTATATCCATAGTTGTATGAACAGCAGGACCAAGTACCGGAAAGCGGAAAACATCGAGAACGATCATAATACCTATAAGTAGACAAGTTGCTGAAAAAGAAACAATCCAAATTCTTTTCTTTAATTTTAAAAAGGATACCCCTAAGGCTAGACCTAATAAGCCTGTAGTAAAAGGAAAAACAATTAGTTCACTGGGCTCAATAATAAATAATAGAAGAATAGTAAGAATATAAGAAAGTATTCCCTCACGAATAGAATAGAAAATAGCAAAAAAAATCGGTAATGTCGAAAATGGACTAATGAGCAAACCTATACCAGGAATTAAGTTCCCCGCTGCTTGAAACATGGTAGCCAATGCACTCATCAAAGCTGTAAGTACTAATTTATTCGCAAGGGACAATTTCCTTTTATGAACAAAGCTTGTATCATGCTCTATCATCAGTTGATACCAATAACGTACAAACCGATTCATTAAAATACCCCCTAAAGATACCTCATTCATTACTTTCTATATTATTCGTACACATACGGTTTATGAGTTACTTTCTGCAAGTTAATAGATGCTCATACATTGAAGATTTTTAGGGGGATAAGTTAAGTCGTGCGTTTTGGGAACAGAATGAATTCCTTATATTATATTTTTAGACTGATAATTTGTATCGTATTAAGGGATAATTTCAAAAATGGTACCTTTATTAAAATCAGTTACTTTCATAGAACCGTAAACTCCTAAATATAATTTAGTTTGATTCAAATTTGTTCCTAAACTCATATAATAAGCTGCTTGCGTACCAAAATCATAATTGGTTTCAATAGCATGAAAATCAGCATGTTTACCGTCTGTACCTGCTCTAGTATATGCTAAAACACCTTTAACTGGCGGTCGAGAATCTTCTTTCTTAGCAAGGTCAGTAAACACTACGCTACCTGTTAAATTTGGAATTGCATTTCCCATATATGGCTGAACTCCTGTAAGGGAAGTTCCTCCAAACTTATCGGGTCTGGAATCTTGATGAAAATAACTAAGTAGAGGCAGAATACGCCTCGCTGAAGTTTGTATTGTTTCATCATAATAAGTCATTGTTCTTTCATCCAAAGTCTGATTTTCGGAACAATGCCGTATAAAAGAAGTAGGTAAATCCCCTTCCCATCCTCTCCAACCAAAATTGATAAACCCATCTTGATTGGGAGTGAGCCTCATAAAATGCATTTGAACAAGTTCTGTAACCGGTATAGGTTTATATTGAACAAATGAAAAAATAGACTCTACAATATCTTGTCCGACATTTCCGGCGTATTTGATATATTGATTATAAAACCTTTGAAATGAAATGCCGGTTATATTACGTACTCCTTTTGCAATTACTGTAAGTGTTTCTTGTATAGATAAAGGAAGTTCATCGAAGCGTGTAACTACAGGAGGGTTATTTATAAATGTATTTTTACTTACATCGATTTCAATTATTTTACCTGCTATTTCTAAATCATCTTGGCTTAAGTTAAATGGATCATAACCTGATCCGCCATCTCCATTTGTAAAAACAAGTTTTCCAGTCTCAGGTGAAAAGTTTAAACTATTGACTCCGTTATGATTAAAAAATGGTCTTCTTACATTCAGTAATGTTCGTCGCTTTTGAGCTTGACCATTAGGTTGTAAAGTCCATTCTTCCACAGTATCAATGTGATCATATTGCGTATTTCTATTAACCCACTTTAAATTTAATGTTTTAGGGTCACAAGGATTCGGTTTAAATTGTTCAGAAAGTGCACCTGGCCCTTGAGTTCCGGCTACTGAATAATGTAGATAAAATAACCTATTTTGATAAAATTGTGGATGGAACGCAAGTCCTAGCAATCCGCGTTCATCATAACCGCTACTAGAAACACCTTCTTCAAATGTACCTAATTTAATAATTAGGTGACGAATATCTAAAAATATCTTTATAACTCCATTCCCTATGTAAAAAATCTCTCCTAATTGGGTTGCGATAAATAGTCTTTCGGTCGATTCGCCTGGAAGTATTGTTGTTTTCAATACGGTTGGTAAATTTATATTATGAACAATGGGTCGTAAACTAACTTTAACTTTTGTCAATTAACTGTACACCCCTTTTTCTTCTTTTTATAGAAGAATATGATTAGAGTAGTTCTGTTAGTATCAAATAAGTCGTATTCCTTTTTATTACAATTTTGTATATAATATAATTATAAATAATATGGGGGACGAACTATGATAATCGTACTACAAATCATCTTACCACTAATTTTCGCAGTCTATTTATTTACCCTCTATCATAACGGGACGTATGGATCAGCTTCATTCATTTTAGCAGTCATGATAGGAATTTTCGGTTTAGAGAATATTTTTCAATATGCTAGTCTAACAGATCATGCTATTTATCCATATTGGGGAAGTTTGAAGGCTGTTGTTATCGTTTTATCAGTCGTATTTCTATTTAAAAAAGGTGGTTTAACAGGAAAATATTGATTTGTAATGCGTTACATATTTTCTTGTTAAATTGCTTTTATTTTATAAAAGAAGAAATATTTATGTGAAAACAAGAAGGGATGTGTTACATATGTCTATAGATATTATTTCAATAATCTCTATCATAATATGGATTGTGTTAATTACAGAACTTATAAAACCTTCAAAAGAACAGAATGGACGAAAAATAGTAACTTTAGTAACTGCTGGTTCCGTATCAACACTTATTTTGACGGTTTCATTTATTCAAAATATCCCGTTTTGGAATTGATAGTGATATTCATAACAAAAATATGTATAAATAAAAAGATTAGGATTCACTCCTAATCTTTTTATATTTTGAGGTAGCACCATATGCCCAGCAAGCTAAGGTCTTGAAGTAGCCCCTAAACAAAATTTTAAATTTTTCTAAAGTTATTTATGTGAATTCAAATCGTTTTCAGGAACATATGTGATCCTTTTATAATTTGAAGTTCTTTTTAAGCTTCTTATATTTTCTGTACGAACGTCTAACAATGTTTAACATAAAATACGGTATTTTAACGGGGAAAGGCAATTTATAAATGAAAGGAAAATAAAAGGTGAAATATGCCTTTTCTAGGTCTCTCCACTTACTATCTTCTTTTGTTTTTAAGAAATCAGATACATCGACTACATATCCCCTTCCTTTTTCCATCATCACATTTTTCCCGTGAACATCACAAGGAGTTAACCCTTGTTCCCTCGCATACTCTAAAGCCTCATTAATATCAAGTATTACTTGCTTAGGAATTTTAATTCCCTTATGAATAGCATCGTATAAGGTAATTTCTTTTAAACGTTTCAATACTATGAAATTTTCTCCTTTATATATAAGCTTTGAATAAGAAGGATGATCTCCAATTCTTCGGTATACTTCTGACTCTTTTTCAATTCCTTCTCCTTCTCGCACGTAAACTTTCACTACCCAATCTTTGTATTCTTTGTGCATGAATACTGCGGCATAATTACCTGTTCCTAAACACTTCCAAAGTCTAGGAATATCTTTAACTACTACAGGCTCGAATTCATCCTCACTTCTTATACTTACCTCTTTTAATAATTCGTCCTTTATCAATCCCACAAAACTATTTATACTCATCATTCCCACTCCGGTTTTGCTAAAAGGGGGCCCACCCACATTTTAACGAAAATATACACTAAGCGAATTTTAGCATAAAACGAGTCATCTTTCTTCTTAAAATAAAAAGCTAACTCGTTTTATTTAAACTGTTGAATACTTAATATCTATTCCGTTATTCATAGCCAAAAACCGTACGATATAAAAATATTTCTAACTATTTTCATTTTTTCAGAGTCAACTGTATAGGGCTTTTCTTAGTACAAGTTCTCTTAGTAAATTACCTATACAAAATCTATATTACTCTATTTTATAATCTAAAACATTGTTTAGAAGTGTAGCAAAGGTTTGTTAATGGTTCCATTCTTGTTCCAATACTATCTTTGTTAGCTAAAACTTTTATTGTTTTAATAGTCTTTTGTTTAATTCCCACAATGCTGTTTTGTTGCTATCCCATTTCAAAAACGTTATTGCTTCCTCAAAGCATAACCATTTATAATTGAAGTGTTCTTTAGATAATGATATGTTTTTTGTAGGGACTTTAACTCCAAAAGAAAATTCTTTTATTACATAAACCTCTTCTCCCCAAAGGAATCCTCCAACTACATCTTCTACTGATAGTGAAGACACAGAATCTAATTGTATATATGGACATTCTCTTGTAATACCAGCCTCTTCAAATGCTTCCCGTTTTGCTGATTCAATAGGAATCTCACCGTCTTCTCCGCCACCAGCTATTCCTTGCCAATAACCATAATCACTTCGGTTAAAAATGGCATATTGAATAGAATCGGCAGTTTTTATATAAGGAAATATCAATACTTGATATGGCGCTCTCATTACTTAACCTCCTCTCGAAAATAAGTTTTAAAGCAATATGAATAAAGAGCCGACATCACAATTCTACATTATTAATGCAGGTTTATAATGTCGGCCCTCTATTTTTAAACAATTTTATTTTTCATAAACAGGCTTACTCTTAACAGAGGAAAAACTACTTATTCTCTGTCGAATTTGTTTAGCATGGTTTTTCATAAATGTTAGCAGTACTCCATATTATTCAATTGCGCCAGCAACGTCATAATCATTTAAATCTAATTCAATCGGTTGTCCGAGCGCTAGTTTAGCAAGTTCCGCTCCTAAGTATGGACCAGCTGTTAAACCCGAAGCCCCTAATCCATTCGCAACGAGAATTCCTTCAAAGTTAGGTAGTGGCCCGATAACAGGTAAGAATCCTGGTGTGAATGGTCTGAATCCAACTCTCGTTTCAAGCATTGTAGCATTTTCTAAGCCAGGTGCAACTGCTAATGCCTTATGGAATACTTCATGTAAACCACCTGCTGTTACACGATGATCGAAACCAGTATCATTCTCATGTGTTGCACCAATTACGACATGACCATTGTCAAACGTTAAAATATATTGATCGTTCGGTGGCATAACAACTGGCATATTTTCTGTTGCTGTATTTTCAATTTGCAGATGAACAATTTGTCCTTTTTGGAATGTAACTAAGAAATTAATTCCTAATGGGTTCAAGATTTCATTCGCCCATGCGCCTGCAGTTACAATAACCTTTTCTGCTAAAATTGTTTCATCGTTTACTGTAACTCCAGTAATATGATTTCCTTCACGGACTAATATGGCATCGCCTTTTATAAAAGTTGCACCATGTTTTTTCGCAGCACTTATTAATGCATTGCGTAATAATCTTCCATTCACTCGTGCAGCACCACTAATATGAACAGAACTATATTCGTCTGATAATGCTGGGAATAATTTTTTTGTTTCTTCAGCTGATAAGCGAGTTATTTCACCAATCTCTGGGGCATCTTCACGTCGTTTATAAGCTCGCTCTTCCATTTGATCTAACTTTTTCTCGTCAGTATGTAAACTAATTGCACCTACACGACTATATCCTGTGTCAGTTTCACCGTCTTCTTCTAATTGCTGAATTAACGAAGAATAGTAACGTGCACCGCCTTTAACGATTTTATACCATGCTTTATTACGACGCTGTGATAGCCATGGACATACAATACCTGCTCCTGCATCAGTTGCTTGCCCTAATTGTTGGCGATCCACGATAGTAACATTCGCACCTGCCTTAGCAAGATGATAAGCAGTAGACGCTCCTAAAATTCCAGATCCAACTACAATATACGATTTCATTTCAAACACCTTTTCTCTTTTGCTAATTATATAAATATAAGAACATTCCTTAGTATAATGGAAGGAATGCTTTTTTCAATGCACTCATCACAATTAATTGTTGCAGCATTGTGACTTTCTTAATCATTATTTTTTCTTCTTACGGAATAATTCAATTGTTTTATAGCCTTGTGAAAGGATCTCTATCATTTTCTCTAGACGTTTTTCACGTGTTTTTTCTTGTTTTACAGAAAAAAGATTACGTGCCCAATCTTTCTGATATCCAGGCGTTAAACTTTGATAAAACTTAAGTTCATTCGGATGATTAGCTAATAATGCTTCAACATCTTTAATTCGATCTGCATAATCGGCAACACATTGACTCATAGCAGATGTTTTTGTTGTTTTTTTCTTTTCACGTTTTAAACCAACAACAGTAAAGACTTCATCCATACTTACCATTCGTGCAAATTTAATATCGCTTTCTCCCACATAACCATCTTCTCCAACGTTTAATGCCGGAAACATCTCATCACGGTGAATAAACGTACTATAACGAGCATTACCTTTTTTCGGATATGCGAAGAATACGTAACCTTTTTCAATTAGTAATTCTTCATTACTAATAATAAAATTCGTTTGTTTCACCATTTCATCAAGCGTTTCTACAAATATAAAGATAGCATCGTGTTCTTTTGAGAATGCAGTTTCTTTACCTGTAAAAATGTCATAATCGCTTGGTTCGTTAATAACGACCATATTTGTATACTTATTAAGTTTCAATTTATCAATAACTGACATAATAATCTTCCTTTACATTCAAAGTTCATTGTACATACTTTTTCGTACTGTTCTAGTGTATTATATGTATTAAGAAAATCAAACTTTAAATCGTATTATTCTGCTGCAAAAGAACATAATTCTTTACTAGATGGGGTGGTTTTATGCCATATGTAATCCGAGATGAAGGGCTAGTTTTACAAGGGGATGATGGAAAAGAACCAATTTTTCATACATATGAAGAAGCTGAGGAAACATTAAAAACATTAACTATACCGTAGTTTCCGAAACATATTAGAAGAAAACCATTTACACCAAAAATAATAAAGATAGCCGCTTCTGAATAAGAACCGGCTATCTTTATTATTCATAACTTAATAGCAAATAAAGTATATAAAAACTCTTTATATTGATCTTCTGTAATTTCACGCTTAGTTTTTTCCCCATGAATAATTTCGGTTAAACTTGTATTCGTTAATGAAATATGGCCAGAGTTCGTCAACTTTACTGCAATTGGTCCTTTATTAAAAATAGACTTCTCATCTTCTATCACTCTTCTTTGAACATCATTTACTACTATCTCATCAATATTATGTTTATAAAAAGCATGACAAACTTTCCATTCTCCATCAGTATCTATTCTTTCTAAAACATAATTTCCTTTACTCGTATCTTTTCGTCTCACCCGGTACGAACCATTTTTTGAAGAAACAGACTTACCAGTAAAAGGTACAGGAACAAGAGGTACTAACGAAGCTATACCTACATCAATTAAATACTGTACATTATCATAAGTTAAAATAATTGTTATATGGCCATCCTCAAGTGCCCATGCATTTATATCGTTTTTATAAACCGTACCTAATGCCAGTTGTACATCATAGCCACAGTCTCTTAAAAAATAGTAAAAAAGAGTGTTTAATTCGTAGCAAAGTCCACCACGGGAACTAGTTAAAATTTTCTCTCGCAAGTTTTCCGGAGAGATTTGATTCGTATTTCGTGCTATAACATCTAAATTCTCAAATGGTATAGTATGCGCAAACGAAAAGAGTATGGTAGGTAATTCTTCAAACGTTACATCATTACGTTTTTTAAGATTTAATCTTGTGAAAAGCTGATCTTGTAAACTTGTCATATTTAGCACCCCTTAAAAATTTATAAGTTAAAATAATATATGCTGATTGTAAATTTTAAGGGGCACTGTAACAATGTACATTTCATTTAACTGTACCGGTACAAAAATTACGATTCACGAGGTAAATTAATAGAAGGCGTCATTACAAATGTCTTTTCTGTAATTACTTCTTTTTGGGGCAAATCAAAAGCTACGAATATAAATTTAATAGTTTATCTATAGGAAAATTATTAATATCACTTAAATCAACAAAATATTGAAGTTGCCACGTTTGGCTCTTTTTAGCTTGATTGCTAACAGTGGTATCCCAAACAGGATAAATTCTCATTGCCATTTTCCCTGTTTGACTTGGTGTTCTCAATATTTTTTCTTTAAGAAGAATCTCTTTAGGGAAAATAAATTGCCCTAGTTTATTATCAGCAATACACGTGATTACTAATAAATCAGGAGCAGCTTCATAAGAGAAAGCTCTATTTCGCATATTTTCATCTTTCTCCCAAAAAGAAACAAATTGCCCAATTTTATTAGGAGTAACTTTTGATTTTCTAAAACGAATGGTTTTGTTATTTAAGTGGAATAAACATCCGGCATATTCTGCGTTTTGCTTTTCTTCTTTTAGATTCGTAATCATTAAGTTGTTAGGTTTGTAAACTATATTATTTAAATTTCGGATTATATTATTAAAATTGTTCAAAAAAACTCCCCCTTTATTCATCTCTTAGTTTACCACAAACATCAGTTCTTCTATATCGTATATAATTATGAACTAAGTGAAATGGGGGAATTTAGCAGGATATAATTATTACTTTAATGTACTTAGTTTTTCAATTGCTTGTTGTTCAGTTGCTAAGTAAAAAATGTCATTCCCTTTATTACATTCATAAATAAAATCCTTTAAGCTTTTACTAGTATACATAGAGAAATCTCCAACAATAGCAATCTTTACCTTGTAGTTTATAAACTTTTGAAGGATATCACCCGCAAGCCGTGTTTTTAGGTCAAAGAAATCTTCACTTATTAAAGATTTATGAATAATAATATGTTTCGCATCTACCTCATATTGAACTGTTGCCATAGTATCTAATGCAGACTGAACATCCGATATTAATACCTTATCATTTCTAATGACCGCAATATTGATTCCATCGATTACTACTTTCTTTATTTCCATAGTCCCACCCCTTTATAATTTACACAGTATGAGTAAAATTGTTTTACAAAACTTTGTATTAATCATAGATTAAATTAGCCACAGCTATTAAAATCGCCCCTATTTTTTATTGTAAGTATATATTTTTTATTACTAATACGGTCAATGAAATTAATGATAGTTTCTCTTTATTATATTTTTGAATATATATGAGATTACTTTTACTTGTTATAAAAATATTGTGGAGTAACATAACTTAACAAACTATCCAAAGTGTTAATCTCGGCATACGGTTGTATTTTGGTAGTATTCTTGATCTTCTGAGGGTTAAACCACACACCTTTTATATTTACATTTTGAGGACCAGCAATATCCTTTTCTAAGTCATCCCCAACAAATAAAGTATTTTCCGGTTGTAAATTTAACTTATTTAATGCTAGTTCGAATATACGTTTATCAGGTTTACTAAATCCCACTTCTTCAGAAATAATGATTGTTTCAAAATACTTATTTAAATTCGTGTTAAATATTTTAGCTTTTTGCCTCTGAGTTGAGCCATTTGTTATAATTCCAACTTTAAAGTGCTTCTTTATTTGATTTAAGAAATGAATAGTATTTTGGTCTATTGAAAAACATCTAGGGAAATTATTATTCCAAAAATCTTGGAGGTAATTGCGTGGCAATCTATACTTCGGCGTGAATTCATCAAACAATGATTCTAAAACTGTCGTTTTATTACTTATGCCATATTCTCTTTTATCGTATTCTTTGAATTTCTGTAACATGTTGCTTTTAGCCGCACCATCTACATTTTCATAACACTTTTCTAAAACAATTAAAAATAATGCCTCTACTGCTTTATCCCTATCAAGTAATGTATCATCTAAATCAAACAGCATCGCTTTATAACCCATCAAATCATTTCACAACCTTTCTAGCATTATATAAATCTCTCCAAGTTTGTACCTTTAAACTTTTGGTTTAGCAAGAACATTGTTATGTAGTGATTAACGATTAAATAAAAACTAGATGAAAGAAATCCATAGTTCTTGGCACACACTCTAGTATTACAGTAGCTTCTTCTATATTGAAATTCCTTTTCCTCTTTTGGTAAAGAAGCAAAAGTATATTTTCGAGAATTTTAAGAAACTACATACAATTCACGTTATTATACATTAGTTTTTCGTAAATATTAATCGTACATCAATTCATACGATAAGTTTTTTTAAGCAATTATTTCTCCATAAAAAAGGAATATAGCTAATAATACTTTTTGGTAGTAAACGTCCTATGAAGTTTACTACTGTATCTCCACATAAACTCCAGATTGTACGGCTATAATGACTACCAGAGGTGATATTATGAAAAACTATCATATCCTCGTGGTTGAGGACGATCAAGAAATTCAGGAATTAATTAAACAATTTTTAATGACACAGCATTATACAGTGGTAGTCGCTTCAGATGGACTAGAGGGTATGACACAATTTAATAAGCAATCATTTGATTTAATTCTTCTAGATGTTATGATGCCCAATCTTAATGGGTTTGAAGTTTCTAAAATGATCCGAAGTCAGTCAAACGTACCAATTATTATGCTAACTGCGTTGGAAGAAGAGGAAGATCAAATGAAAGGATTCGATCTTGGGATCGATGATTATATAACAAAACCCTTTTCATTTCATGTTTTGATTAGACGAGTCGAAGCTGTACTTAGAAGAAGTTATGATAAAAATGTAAATAATCATTTGATATTTAAAGAAGTTCGTATCGATGTGGATGCATATAGAGTGTATGTAAATGACGTTGAAATTATATTAACGACAAAAGAGTTTGAAATTCTACAACTACTATTTCAAAATGAGAGAAAAGTACTTACAAGAGAAAATATCGTAGAGAAGGTTTGGGGGTACGATTATTTTGGAGAAACACGAATAATTGATACACATATTAAAAATCTACGTAAAAAATTAGCTATCCCTTATATTAAAACAATAAAGGGTATTGGTTATAAAATTGATGAATAGTATTGTGAAACTTATGAAGATGAAGCAAATCACTTATAAACTCTTTATGACTACATCTCTCATTTTGTTATCCTTTGCAGTATTGATTTATTTAACTTTATACTTCTTTCTCCCTACATTTTATGAGCAATATAAAACAGATCAACTTCAAACAGGGATAAACGAAATCATTGATAAGTCTAAAAATCTTACGTTTCAAGATGCGACACCACTTTTTGATGAATACGCAAAAAAAAATAATGCGATGCTTTACCTTCAAAATAAAGAAGGGGTAATTATTTACTCTCCTTCGTTTTCTTTTATTCAAAGTGGTACGCAAAAAACAGTAGTTACTAAAGCAACACGATTCGAGAATGCAAGTACCCTTAGCAATTCATATAACGTTACGAAACCAATTCAATTCCAAGATGGTAGTTTAACGCTTATAGTCTTTGCTACATTTCAACCGATTGATGAAGCTTCACAAGTTTTAGTACGCTTTCTCCCCTATATTAGTATCATTGTACTCGTAATTGGTATAGGGAGTGCTTATTTTTATTCCAGGTTTATTACAAAGCCACTTATTTATATTAATGAAGGTGCACAAAAGATGGCAAATTTAGATTTCTCCGAAAAAATTGAGGTTCGCTCTACAGATGAGTTAGGAGAATTGTCTAATAGTTTGAATGACATGTCTATTAACTTACAACAAGCTATGTTTGATTTAAAAAAAGCAAATGAACAATTAAAAAATGATATTGAAAAAGAAAGAGAAATAGAAACAAAACGCAGAGAGTTTTTTGCGATTGTAGCACATGAATTAAAGTCCCCTCTTACTGTAATGAAAGGCTACTTAGAAGGGATGATTTACAATATTGGCCCTTATCAAAATCGCGATCAATATTTAAAGAAAAATCATCAAATTATTGAAAGTATGGAACAATTAGTTCGTGAAATTTTAAGCGTATCGAAATTAGAACAACACACCTTCAAACTAAAAGTAGAGGAAGTTAATCCTTCAAAGTTAATAGGTAAAATCACAAAAGATCTCGAATTTTTTGCTTCTCAAAAAAGCATCGAAATAATAAAAGAAATTGATTCTGATCTTTCTATTTATACAGATTGTGCTCTTTTAGAAAAAGCATGTAAAAATATTATTCACAATGCGGTTATGTATTCACCACATAATGAAAAAGTCTATATAAAGTTAAGCGAGAATTCTAAACAAGATCAAATCGAAATACAAATTACAAATACAGGTATCAATATTAAAGATGAAGATATACAACAAATTTTCAAACCATTTTATCGTATTGAAAAATCAAGGAATCGAAATACTGGAGGAAGTGGTTTGGGGCTATATATTGTTAAACAAATTCTTGAAACGCTAGATATAAAGTATTCAATAAAAAATATGGAACATAGTGTGCAATTTTGCATAAGGATTCCATTATCTAGACCAAAAACAAACAACCTCCCCTCTTAGTAGGACGAGTTTGTTTGTTTTTGTAGTAACTATAGACTTATCAGGAACTAATAGGCTGGCTTTTCGTTTTAAATGAAACGATATTCTTGTTTACGATTCTTTAATATACAATCATCATAGGCACTCTTCGCAGCCTGAATTTGCTCTTCTTTTGTATTTCGGTGTATTAAAGCATCCTCTACAATTGCAATTTGATTATCAAACATTTCGTGAAAATCTATTTCACAATCCATTGATTTTGTGTATCTGAGAAAGTAATTTTTCAGTTTCAAACCCAATGATATTAAAGTCATCGATTTATTGTATATTAAATAAAAAGTACAATCCTTTCCGATAATTATTCAGTAAGAGTTGTACCCTTGGTATAGATTTATCTGTAATTATTATGAATGGGTTGAAACAAATCCTCGTGGCTAGTTCGAACAACAGAAAAATTATCTACATTTAATTCTTGTTGTACATCAATAATACGCAAGGCATGTTTCAATATAAAAACTCCTTTATGTAACATATTTATGTTATCCATAGCTTTTCTCATTTTTACAATCATAATGTCGCCATCTAGTATTTTTAGAAACTATTTCACTATAAACTTAATAAGTAATATTGTTATAAACTAATAGGACAGTCACTATTCGACAGGGCTCTAGGTCTTTTAACAAGTTCTCCTTGGCAATTAGGACATACATTGTTCATTAATTTTGTACACTCCTCACAAAATGTACATTCATGTGTACAAATAAAGGCTAATGATTGCGCCTCAATCTTCTTATTGCATTTCTCGCAATGTTTTCTCATCTCAAGTCCCATTTCAATTCCTCCAATAACATTATTTTCATGATATACTTAAAATTATAAATTTTAAATAATTTTGTTTAAATACAAATTATGAGTTATTTCATCTGGTAAACTTAAAAATTTAATTTATTATACGTATTTTACATTAAATAAAAAGGAGTTATTGAGAATGGATCACATTGACCAAAAAATTATATATATACTGCAAGAAGATGGACGGGTATCTATGACTGAGCTCGGAAAAATGGTTAACTTATCGACACCTGCTGTAAAAGAAAGAGTTAAAAAGTTAGAAGATAAAAGTATAATTACCGCCTATAGGGCAGTTATAAACCCAGAAAAGTTGAATAAGAATGTAACGGCTTTTGTATTGTTTGAATCAAAAAAATGTAAGCAATTCAGGGATTTTTGCAAAGAAAATCCCATGGTTTTTGAGTGCCACAGATTAGCTGGACAATATAGTTATTTGGTGAAAATAATCACTGAATCCGTGCATCAGTTAGAAGAATTTATCGATGATTCTATGGAGTTCGGCTATCCATCAACTTTAATTAACTTATCATCACCAGTTCAATATAGAAGTATTTCTTAATTTGGGATTTCAAGGATTTTTACGTCATGCTGCATATAGCAATTGAACTAACATAAAAAAATATAACGGACAAAACAGGCTATTCTTTCTATACAATAATAGGAAAGAATAGCTTTTTCAATAAATTGAGACCACGCTAAAGAATAATAAGTGTTCACATTTTGAATGTAGTAAATACATTTATGACACTATCCGATTTTGATGTTTTAATATGGTAATGCTTCATCCCTCTTGCTTTTTTATGCTATAAAATATGGTTGTGTTTCACTCTCCAAAGGGTTGAATCCTAGTTTTCAAGAGAGAAAAACGGATGAACTTTAATCCCCTTCTTCTAGTTTGCTACGATGAAATCTAGGTGTGTTTTCCACGCTAAAAAATTGATGCAGCCTCAGAAAGCCCTAACGGGATAGTTTCTTGTCTTTATTAAGTTCATTCTACTTGTTTCATTTGTGTTTCGTATTGAATATATAGTTACTAGAATGAACTGGAATAGATCTAATAAAACATAATAATATTTAAAAAACTTATCTTTTTGTCATAAACAAGTTTTATTATTTTGATGATGAAGTAGTCCCTTCATTTAGCGGATGCAGAACATTCGACTTGAACCTTCCTATATATGTGAAACAATATTTATAGCTCACCTACGGAAGTAAGCATAATTTTTGATTTCAATTTCAAACTTTCAGATTAATTTGGAATTCTTTTATGATAAGCTATATGTAAAGATTAAACATAAAACATAAAGGATGATTCGTATGCAAATAAGACCAAAGGTAAGTGAATATAACTCCTATTATGCAACGTATACCAACTTGGTATCAGACGGAAATATCATACATATTCTAGAACAACAAATGAAGGAAACGAATCTTTTATTACAGGGAATTTCTAATAGTGAGGGACTTTTCCGGTATGCTCCTACTAAATGGAGTATAAAAGAAGTAATCGGTCATATAGCAGATACAGAACGGATTATGGCGTATCGATTGTTATCAATCGCTCGAGGCGAGACAGCAGAACTTCCAGGCTATAATGATGATATGTATGTTCTTAGAGCTGCTTTTGATAAGCAATCTATGCAAGATCTTCTTGAGAATTTAATAGTTGTTCGCCAATCTACCCTGTATTTACTTAGAAGCTTAGATAAAGAAGCTTGGTCACAAAGAGGAAATGCGAATAATTCTGAAGTTACAGTTCGTGCATTAGCATACATCATTGCTGGTCATGAGCTTCATCATCTTCAAATTATAAAAGAACGTTACCTTGGTTCTGATGTATATCCAGCAACTTAATATTTGAAGAAAAAGATTCCTATTTATGTAGGGCTCTTTTTCAGAATTTATAACGGATTAGCGCTTAGAACCATGGCAATTAAATGTCTTTATTTATAAAATTCACCACATAATATATATGTTATCCCCTCTTATTCTGTACATAATTTTCTTTAGGCTGATATACTATAAACACAATAGTTCTGGAAAGGTGATGATATTATGTATGAACAACAAAATGATAGAGATAGAGATCAAAAAATGATGTTTTCTATGCAAGGAGTTCCCACAAATAAAATTAACATGAATCAATTACCTAAATGGATTAGAATTTTTGGCTATTGCGCGTTTGGTTGGATGATAGTATTTAGTTTAATTATGATTGTAGGTTTAGTTCTGCAATAACTATACAGATACATAGGGAAACGGGACATCATTTAGATCATACATCTAGGTAATGTCCCGTTTTTTATGTGTAATTATCCCATGATATAGGTAACCAATTATAATAAAAAGAACTTGTAGGATATTCTACAAGTTCTTTTTCAAATATTATTAAAACGGGAACGACAAACTATTTTAACATTCAGTACAGGGAGACCATTTTGATTATGGCTTGATTTTATTATAAATCAAATATAAGCTTTTGAAAGGTCTAGTTTTTGAAAAATATGTGAATTAAACAGCTACGATGTTTATATTAGATTTCATTTATGACTAACTTCTTCTTACTTAAATACACTGCACGATCTGATTTTTTAGCAACCTCCTGTGAGTGCGTCACAACAATAATGCATTTATTCTCTTTATGTGCAAGTTCTTGAAACAGTTCTATTATATCCATTGCGGTTTCCTCGTCGAGGTTTCCTGTCGGCTCATCTGCAATCAGTAAATCAACATTACAAGATAGTGCTCGAGCAATTGCTACACGCTGTTGTTGCCCGCCACTTAGTTGCAGGACGTTTCGTTTCGCTTCAGCTTCTGAGAGTCCTACCCTCTCTAATAATTCTAATGCTCTTGCTGTTTTATTTTGCACTTTAACACCTGTAATTTCCATTGCTGTTAAGACGTTTTGAAGAGCGGTCATATAGGTAATTAAGTTATAAGATTGGAAAATTACAGATACATTTTGATTACGGTATCGATCCAAACCAATTTTTCTAATATCTTTGCCATTATACAGTACATAACCATTTTTAGGGACATCCAGTCCACAACCTAAGCTCAGAGTTGTGGTTTTACCAGATCCAGATGGTCCTAAAATCGTGTAGAAATGTCCTTTTTGAAAAGAAAAGTTAACATTATCTAGTATCGCTACATTTTTCCCATTACTTTCATAATAATAATCCAAATTTTTAAACTGTAAAATCGTCTCCATATCGAGCCTCCTCATTCATCTTTTAAAAGAATTTGTTTTGGGTTTAAACGTAGAATAGATAATGCCGGAAGAAGCGTTGCTATTATAGCAATAGCTAGTCCAATTCCACCCATTTTTCCTACATCTTCTCCTGTTACACTTACATCAATTTTATCAATTGGATCTTCTTTTTGATTTTGTAGAGTACCGCCGGGTCCAGCCATCATTACAGTACCATGTTGCGAGGTATCTGTTTCTTCGCTTGCAGTAGCAATTTCATTCGAAAGTAAATTATCCCCGATATATTGAGAAACTTTAGCTCCTGTTGTTATGGATAATCCAAATGCTAAAATAGCGACACACACTACTTCTACTACGAATTGCGCCATCAGTTTCCACTTTTTCTCTCCAATAGACAATAGAATTCCCATTTCTTTACGACGCCCTTTAATTGATAGCATAATGATTAATCCTAAAATGATCGCACCTGCAATCGATACAATATAAATAATCATTTGAGAAGTCGAAGAGATATTTTCGATAGGACCAATCATTTGCTTGTACAATGAATCATGCGCATCTAATTTATAATAATTAAAATCAATATTAGATTTTTTTGCTTCTTTTTTAAATGAATCAATATATTGTGGGTCATTCAAGAAATACACGACTTGAACACTACTTATACCTTGGTCTACTTCTAATTTTTTCATAGTTGAATACGGCATATATAGTTTATTAGCTGGATCCATAATAGGAGGAGCCTGTTGACCCATTGCTTGCTCATTTGTTTCGTAAATACCAATAATTTCAACCTCAAGGGTTTCCTTCTTATCCCCTGATTGCACGTTAACTTTGTCTCCTACTTTCAAATTGTTTAATTCCGCTAATCGTTTTTCCATTAAAGCTACATTCTGGTCCTTCATTTGCTCTGTTATTGGCTTTCCATCAATGATTTTACTTTTTCTGTTTTTAAAGCTTTCTTGTAATGCAGTCTTGCGAACTCCCTCAATCATAAAAGAAGCATTCATATCTATTTCTGTACCAGAGCTTGAACCGCCTCGCACAGCCGCCATTCCGGCTTTACCTTTTCCTTCTTCTTCTGAAGCTCCTACTAGTTTAAGTCCATCAGAAATACCAAAAGTGTTAGCTATGTAATTATAGTCTTTTACATACTTGGATTTCGCTAATTGATCTGTTTCTTTTGTATCGAGCTGCGGTGGATTTGGCATTTCTCCAGTTTCCTTAGCTTTTTGACCTAATTTGTCGAAATCAAGACCTAAAGTAACATCTGCACCAAGTTTTTTTCTCGCAGCATCCGCTGCTTTTTTTGACGCATTTTGGATTGTGAAACCTGAAAGAACCAAATTTGTAACAATCAGAAAAACTGCCATCAAAATTAATGATGTTCCTATCCTTTTTTTCATACTGAGAATTGCTCGTTTCATAAAATTCATTTTTTCTTACCTCCTTGATAACTTGTATTCTATATAGGTTATCTAGAGTTTATATGGAGCTAATCGGTAGTTTAACTAGAGATACAAGGAGTTTATGTGTAGTTATTTACCTGTTCCAAAAAAGCTAGAACACAAATTCAAAAACTCAGTCGTTTTTGAATTTCGGTAAGGAGTTAGTCAATTTAAGAGACTTATAGAAAAGAGAGGGTTAAGCTTAATTTAATGTATATAATATAAAAAATATATTTATTGTATAATTTCTATACAATAAATATAGAGAACCTATTTGTGAATATTTATTTGAGAATTGTAAGTAGTTCCTCATAGAAATTACATCTTTTAATAAGAAAAGAAGCAAGTTAACATTCTTTTATATGGATAAGAATATTAACTTGCTTCTTAAATTTTAGTATAAATTATTTATTGTAAGCTTTATAATATAATATGCAAATTTATCACCTGTTTTTATAATTCAAGCACCTACTATTAGGAAAAGAGAATATTTTATAATTAATTTACAACATAAATTTTGTCCATGTTTTAAACAATATGTATTTTGGAGGAGGTTAATTTGATTTTTTCAAAACTCATTGATCGGTACGCCTTATATGATTTACACAAAAAAAGAAGTGTAGCGTTTCAGTATACTTCCCTATCTAACACTTCATTAAATATAAAGGACATAGAATCTTTTTATAACGTAAAACCATCCTATATTCATTTTGACATTAAGCATTCAAAACAGGAAAAGGAATACATGGTTGGGCAATTCAAATATAAAAGTTCGGTTCAATCCGGTGATTCACGCAACGACTCTGTAACTGGGGAATTATTCTTACATAAAAATGAAAATGCACCTCATGTTATCTTTGTTCACGGTTGGAGAATGGATTCTAACGAACGTGTGAAAAAAATATTCCACCATCATATGACCAGCCTGAAGTGGAATATGTATTATTTCACTCTACCCTATCATTTTGAAAGAAAACCCGATCAATCCTTTTTCAGTGGAGAGTATATGGTAAGTGCAAATATTGAACGAACAGTACAAGCAACTAGACAAGCTGTAGCTGATTTACGAGCTTTGATTAAATGGATTAAAGCAAATAAAAATGGTCCCCTGATTCTAATAGGAATTAGTTTAGGTGGATTTATTACTAACTTAACCTCTCTTGTTGAAGAAGAAATTGATGTGTTAGCATCCATTTTCTATGCAAATCGACTTTCTTATTCAATTTGGAATACAACTCCAGGTAAATTTATTAGAGAAGACTTGGAACATCATGGTGTAACGTATGATGATTTAATAGATTATTGGAAAATCACTGAACCGAGTCAAGCATTACCAAAAGTAAAAAAAGAAAATATTTTATTGATTTCAGGTAAGCACGATCTATATGTGCATTCTGAGGATACAGACTACTTGTGGGAATCTTGGGAAAGGCCTACACGATATATTTATACATGTGGGCATGCCGGGATAGTTCTTAAACGTAAAAAAATTGCAACTGATACAATCAATTTTATTCAAAATCGATTGAACTCCCTGCACTTATCCAATGACAGGTCTTAAATTGTGAGATTACTAAGTACAAAATCTTATACTTATATTGTTATATTTTTTACTAGTCACCTTTGTAAATCTTAGCCCCAAGCCTTACACGATTGAAAATGAAATAAAATAAATAACTAAGGAACTAATTTACCATGTGGAAAAACATTGGTCAGCATTTTCACTAGTGGTCCCTGTATATGCAATATTACATACAAAAATCTTTATTTATTACGTTATTAATTTAAAAATAAATTATTCATCCATTAATCTATACCATCCGTATTTACATTTATGGAT
>NZ_JBMOWC010000057.1:0-29871 GCF_049310765.1 Bacillus sp. PSXD-155
TTATAAAAAAGATGAACCGAAATATCTTAATAAAGAAGGGATTTTGGTTTATCTTATTGTAGTAATAAAGCAAGCTGTATATTAAGTAAATCAAAAATTTATATAACATTATTTCTAAGCAGATTGAAAATTTTGTTTGATGAATTTATTAACAAGGTAATTTAAAAATGAAGAAGCGCCATTCCAAAAAATTTTGATTAAAATAAAGGATTGAATACACATGAGACTTCTAGAATTTATCTTTACGATTTTGCCTATAGCCCTTTCGCCGGGTGCAAGCTTTACTCTAGCTATATCTAGTATAGCTTCTTCAGGTTTTAAGGGATTAAAAAAAGTTATTGTAGGTACTTCCTTAGGCATATTGACACATTCAATATTTGCAGGGATAGGAGTCTCATTGATTGTATTAAGTAGTCCACTTTTATTGAAAATAATAACCGTTATTGGTTCATTATTTTTAATTTATCTTTCCGGCATTTTCATCATCAGTGCATTAAAACAAAATAAAATGAATGCTTCGGATAAAGAAGTATTCATAAAAGATGCTTATTTATTAAATGTTCTTAACCCTAAAGCTATTTTGCTTTATTTAACAATTGTTCCTGGATTTATTACGAGTAAAGAGAATATATTGTTAGAATTTACTTTTTTATCGCTGATTCATATTATGATTATTAATTGTTAGTATGACCATTATATTTTTACGAAATAATAGGTTCTATCTTGTGACGAATATCATCAGTTTTATAGGCGCTTATTTTTGCTTTATCTGGCAGTACAGCAGTTACTATCAATATTTTAATCATTTTTAAAGCATACATCACCATCAAGTTAAAATAAATTTGTATCCATATAGCAAAAAAATCGCTATTCTTTTTGTAGAAATATGCAGAAAGGATGGCATTTTTTATGAATCTTTCGATTCAAGATGAGCTTCAATTATTCACTGAGGAATTATATCAATATTTTACTTCTTCATTTTTAGAAAAGCTTGCTAGAGAATTAGATTTTGTTCAACGAAAGCGTAAGTTTTCAGGGCAGGACTTAGCCACTATCTGTATTTGGGTGAGTCAACGGATTTTTTCATTTTAGGGGAATCTTGTTTTGTTAGCTTGATAAAGTTACTAGTGATGCATTATGTATTTGTTCAGCCACAAAAATAGCCTGTGGAGAAGACTTTCTTCACAGCCCGAGAAAACACTTCTCTTAAGATAGAGAAGTGTTTTCCTTCATTATTGATTTGAGCTAAAAGATTGTGATTTTTTTGCCTCTGATTGTGCATTTTGTTTTTTTACTGCATGCACATCCGTTTCAGTTGCAAATTCTGTACCATAACTAGCATTTGCACTTTGTGCACCTGAGGCTTGTGCTTTCTTTGCTTCTGATTGTGCATTCGCTTGTTTTACTGCTTGTACATTTGTTTCAGTTGCGAATTCTGTACCATAGCTAGCATTTGTACTTTGGAGGCTAGCTCCAGAAGTTGTCTTATTATAACCTTGTTGTTTTTTATTCATCTTTCTCACCTCCACAATCAATAATATAACCAACCCATTTAATAGCTATTCTTAATTTTATTTTTGTGATACCGCCATATGCCCATCAACTTAAGAAAAATAAATGCACCAAAACGAAAAAAAAGAGCTGACTTTTCAAAGTAACTACCTGTAGAGAAAGAAAATTTTCGTTTAAGTGTATTTCAAAACCTTAGCTTGATGGGCATGGGGTCTCGTCCAAATTTTAACAAAAATATACGCTAAGCAAATACGACGAAAAAGAACAAGCTTTTCTAATCCCAAAAAGCTTGTTCTTTTTCGTCATTTATTGAAACAAATCGATATTACTAAAAGACTTTAACATTAGTTTCTATTTTCCTCTGTCTCATTATTAACGTTAAAATGAGCAAAATCACACTTAAAAATGCCATCATGAGAAATACCTTATGATCATCGTGAGAAATGTCACGTGTGATACCTGTCAAGATAGGAATAAGTCCACCCATAATATATCCACCTGATTGCATCATGGCAGTCCATGCACTTGCATCTTCCGATGTTTTTGTTTCATCCAATGGCAGCATAAGTGCTAACGGAAATAGGCCTCCAAGCCCTATTCCCACTAAAACAGCAGAAATCCATGGTGTAGTCAATGAATATATGATAAAAAACAAACCTATAAGTACAAAGAAAATGCTACCTAATAACCAAAGTGTTCGATTCTTATAATAATCTGCTGAGGTTGGGATTACAAAACTACATACCATTTGAACAAACGTAAAGACGGTAATAAGAGTTCCTGCTTGTTGACTACTTACTCCCATACTTTGAAATGTTGGAGCCATCCAAGTGGTAACAGAATAAAAAATACCCGATTGTAATCCGAAAAAAATTGTAAATAACCATGTTTTCTTATTTTTCAATTGCAATACATTATTTCGTTTGTTATGTGTTTTAATACTCTTATTCTGTTTCATAATGGGATACCAGAAGATAAGAGCAACAATAGTAAATACACTCCAAAACGCAAGTGCCATATTCCAAGAGCCTTTCAATATATGTTGTAATGGAATGGTGAAACCTGCACTTAAGGAAGCACCCGTTCCCATTCCAACTGAATATACTCCAATCATCAAACCAATCTTAGTAGGGAATTTATCCTTAATAAATCCAGATAACAATGGGCCTGCAATTGCTTTTTCGGTTCCCCACCGCTTGTTCACTTGACCTGTAAACAATGCAAATATCCCCATACATAAAACAGGAATTGATGTTAAAAAACTAACGGTAAAATTAATCAGATTTAAATCCTGACGAATTGTTTCTAATAAAGGTGAAATAGATGTAATACCTATACGTAAATTAATAGAAACAATAAATAGTGTCAAAGTGTATATATATGTTCGTTTTAAATTTACCAATTTTCATACTCCTTTTTTAGAACACTAAAATTCAGTATATCATCTGATGTTTAATGTTGTATTTATTTACAAAGTCGCTTCAACAACAATATTCGTAAACTCTCTGAAAGTGCTTCTACTTCAATTACACGTTCTAATGTCTCTTGATTATATTTGTCATAAAATTTCACATGATTTATTTGTAAAATCGATACTCTCTTGGGATTAGACTCAACGAGTTATAAATTTCCTTTCTTGTAGCACTCGACTTATCGCTGTTGAGATAATCGTCTTTCCTTAACTTATATGTTCAACTTTTCCAATATTAATGAATTTACTTTAAACTTAGTTTTAGAGATTTCTACATACTATTTTTAAAATTGAGTATATCATCTGATGTTTATAGATAAATAAGGAGCTTACTTGAGCGCCAAGTTTTGAATGGAATACTTCTGTGCCTCTTCTACATTTTGATTTAAGATAGCCAAGAAAAGCTTTTCATGAATAACAGAGTTGTCTTGATAATTGGTTGTATTTAATATCAATTGGCTCAGGATATGACGAAGGGCAGGCACAAATGATTGATACAAATCTAACAGAACCTGATTCTTGCTTGCTTTAGCAATAGAAAGATGAAACTGGATGTCTGCTTCTATATATTCCACATAATTTCCATCTTGAAGAGTTTGATTTCGTTTATTTAGATAACTTTTCAGATGTAATAGATCTTCCTCATTTCTACGTTTTGCAGCTAAGATAGATACTTCTTTATCTAACATTAGTCTCGCTTCAAATACATGGTCTATGTTCGCATTTTGCAATCGGTTTTCAAACGAATTTTGTGAGGGACTTAACGATATAATATGAGTACCTTGTCCTTGTCGAACCTCAAGTATACCTGCATGCACTAAAATCTTAATGGCTTCTCTCAATGTAGAACGTCCTATACCTAACTCCTCCATCAATTGAGGCTCCGTTGGAAGTCGATCTCCTACCTGATATTCACCAGAAAAGATTCTTTCTTGTAGCTGTTCTAATACTTCATCCACTAATTTCCGACGTGTAACTTTTGAAAAAGAATCTTTATGCTTTATATTCATCTGCTCATCTCCTCATCTCCTGTTTTTATTAATTTATCTTAACCAATTTATTCTCTTTTGACAATGTCGCTTTTACCCAGTTTTACCTTGCGCGTATACCTGCATAATGTTTTGTTATCTCAAAAACCTTCGTTTCGTTTTTGTTACAGGTAGTGTGGATTGACGTCATTTATAAAATATATAATTATAAGGATCTATCCGAAAATAATTGAGTACACATTCTTTTTAAAAAAATATATAGTGGAAAGTGAGAAAATAAATTTATGATGACTCATATCGTGGAATCTATGGAGTATAATCAAACACCGGATGGTTTACGAAATGAAATTTCTATAATTTTACATAGGATATAGCCAAATATTTGTCCAATGCCTGAAGAAATAATTCCAGAAACTCATGAAAAAGAGCTCAATGTACGCTCATTTTACATCTGTATAGATAAAAAACTGGTCAGTTATAGAGGGGTAGTACGTAAAACTATCATTTATCATGGACAAATTTTTAATATAGCTGGGTTTAGTTGTATAACAACTGATCCAGACTATCGTGGACAAAGAATTGGTTTACAAACAGTGGCTACAGCTACTCGATGGATTAAGGAGCAAAGTGAAATAAATTTTGGTATATTCACTTGTGAACCATCTTTAGCTGAGTTTTATAAACATGCTGGTGCTTGGTCTGTTGTGCCACATATAACCCTTATTGGTAGTAAAGATGAACAGGCTTTATTTAGTGAACGCTTAGGAATTGTCGTTTAATGCGTTTTTTTCAGAAAAATCCAAGGATCATGAATCAGTATTACGCAATACTACTATCAATCTTGATTTTCCAGTTGGTCAGTTTCTATAAGAACATAACACCTATACGTATAAAATCTTTATTTAAGTAAAAAAGTCTGAGTTTAAAATCAGACTTTAGCCCCATTATTCATACAGCATGTATATATTAATATAACTATTAGTTTAAATATTCATGAAGGAGTATTTACATGTTGAAGCGTATAGTTTTTATGAGTATAACTGGAATTATCTTCATGAGTTCGTTAACAGGTTGTAGCTATATTGGAAAGCTTTTCACAGAAACGTATTATGTAAAAATTGAAGGTCAGGGAACCAAAGAAAGATATGCATTCCAATACACCTTAAAGGATTTAAAGAAAATGGAAAAGAGAAAACAATCCAATTTGTTACAAATGATGATAAGCCAATTAAAGAAGGAACATATTTAAAAGTTACGGCAGATGAAGATAAAGGTGCTAATAAACAAACACCTGATAAAATTTCATTAATTAATAGTTATGAAGAAGTTAAAAGTGAAGATGTACCTCAAAAAATAAAAGAGAAATTAAAATAAAGTGTGTACAGAGTCATAAAATAGATTTCGGAATGTTAGTTTATCATTTTTAAATCCCATATTACTAATTTAACTTAAAAGCGAATAGTCAGGCAAAGGCCGATTTTCCTTATCATATAGGAAATCGATTTTTTGAATTATGCTTAGTGAGAGAAATTGGCTTTATATTCCTAAAAAATGTCTTATCGTGAGTTTTATACCATTTGGTTGACGTCACCCTATACAAAAAAACAGTAAATAGGAATATAATCCAGGGTATGACCTATTTTTACACGTATTTCGGCTGAACCCCAAGTTGATAGACATGCGGTTGAACCCCAAAATAACAAGCAAAGAGTCCCTTCAAATTTTGAAGAGACTCTTTAGTATATAGAAATTAGCTTTTACCCAAGATAATATCTCTTGAAAGGGGGCATTTTTATGTTGCTCAAGTTTATTGAGGAGGTTTCGTTTGAAGCAACTTTAACCCCATTCCAATAAAAATCATTCCTGTTACCTTATTTAGAATCATTCCTATCTTTTGGTTTCCTCTTAATTTTTTTGTGACATACGAAGAGAAATAAGCAACAAATAAACACCACAATAGTCCAGTTACTGTAAAAGTAAGCCCTAAAATAATAAAAGGCACAGGGCCTGAAGCCTTTGTATCTATAAATTGCGGAAGAAACGCAATAAAGAATAAAGAAACTTTTGGATTTGTAAGACTTGTTAAAAGTCCTTGTAAATATATCTTTCTAATGTTCAATTTATTGGATGAATCTTGGAAAGCTACATTTGTCTTATCAAGTATCATTTTAATCCCTAGATATACAAGATAGATAACGCCTATAACCTTAATGGTGTTAAATAGCAAAACAGATTTTGTTAGTATAATAGATAAACCAAAAGCAACCAATAATGTATGAACTAAAGAACCAGTAATAATACCCAAAACAGAATACACACCTGCTTTTCTACCTTGTGAAATACTTCTCCCCACAATATACATGGTGTCTGCGCCAGGAATTAGATTTAATAAAATCCCTGTTAATAAAAACACTTCATAATTAATAATACCGTACATTTTTGCACCCCTATCTATTTTTTGGTACCTTTATTGATATTAAAGTAAATAAAAGAAAAATAAAAGTATTTTCTATTTATTCAAGAAAATCAATAGCTTTTTGATTTACAACTTGAGGAAGGGAAACATCCAAATACAGTAGAGGATTATTCCCGTCATATTTATAATTTTCATCAATGGTTGAGAATAATCTAGGTATTAGCATTTTACCGGAAATGATTATCCCTAAAGGATTAGACTCAATAAAAGCTATACCATTTAAATTAAAACAAACTAGAACCATAGGATTAGCTATTAGAACGCCAATTTCACCTGCAGTTAAAAAATCCACTGAGATTACTGTGAATTGGGCTATAAACGTGGGGCTATAGTTGGAGAAGAATTAAGCTTTTGGTTCTGTTTGAAGACTTCTTCTAAGTTTATTTTGCAAGCCAGCCTACATCTCACAATTGATATAACTACTATGAAAAATGTTTAAATAAAAAAATCCTTTTACGCTTGAACTGTACCCTATAAAATGTACATTTTAATAAAAAAGCCCTGAAAAATCAAGCACTTAAAAGATGGTTCCGATATTCGATCGGAGCCATTTTTTTAATGTCCACTGATAACGATTATAATTATACTCCTCCATATACTCCTTTATGTTAAGCTCAAGGGATTCAAAGGTTTGACAATCTTTGTAATCTAATTCATCTTTCATATGACCGGTGCATTGTCTAAACAATTGCCCCTACGGGACATAGATTGTCTGATTCCCATTTCTCTTACGCGTTTTTGAAATTCAGGGTGTGTATAATGAATACCTTGGTCTGAATGTAGAAGCGCTTCAGGATGGATGACTTCTCCTAATCTCTCGTGTTGTGCTGTCTTTTACACATGATAAATAAGCCTTCTTTCCTTTTTCATAAAATAAATAGGTAATATCCGTTAACATACTTTTTTCAGGCTCTTCTTGATTGAATTGGCGTTTTAAAAGATTCAAACATGTTTTATGTTCTTGTGTCGCTTTTGCGATGTGTTTATAAGGATTCGTTCGGCGAATTTTTGTCACAAGATTATATTTACGCATAATACGGTAAATACGCTTGAGATTCATACAAATTCCTTTTGTCTTTTCCAACACCATTTTGATAGAACGACCACCACATGTTTTTCCTTTTCGATTAAAAATTTCTTGGATCCATTCATAATCTGTTTCATCATTGCGTTCTTTTTCTAGATGTTTATCTGTCTGATGAATCCACGCATAGTATCCACTCCGACTTACTCCAGCCAGTGTGCAAAGGTAACGCACCATACGTGGGAATTGGAATCGACGTATGGTTTGTTCAATCAGTGCGTATGTTTCTCGTGGTGTTAACGCTTCTTCTGTAACGCCTGCCTTTCGAGTTCGTCTAACTTTTTTAGGAATGTCAATTCCGCTTCTAAGAACGCAATACGTGCTTCCGCTTTCTTTAATTTTTCATCAGAAGAGAGAGGTTTGTCCGAAGGGCATCCCGTGCTTCCTTTCCCGCGGCGTTCTGTATAAAAGCCTTTTTCACCAAATTGTTCAAAAGTTCTTTGCCAACGTTTCAAGCATTGTTTTGGTTTCTTCTCACTAATCACAGCTAAGTCAAACCCATTCTCTAAAAAGATTTGGCTAGGACCTTTTCCTTGTTGATTTTCTTTTACCGCTCTTATTTTGAAATCTGGACAATAGCTAATCGAACGTTCCGACGCTTTTACTACATTTTTATTTTTTCTAGCTGTTTCATTTGAATCTCGTTAAAAATAATTTTACTCATTCTCCGTACCTCATTTCTATCGTTGGTTCCATTATAACGAGGTTTTTTTGATAAAAATACACAAAAACCCCGAATCATGGGGCTTTTTTTAAGTGTCCATGATTCGGGGTACAGTTCAGGATTAAAATGTCTTGTTCGACTAAAAAAATATCGTTCATATAAAGGGACTGTCGGGAAATTCGCTCCTAATATTTTAAAACGTAATTTTCAAGCATCAAAACCAAATGAAAAATGGGTAACAGATGTGACAGAGTTCCACTTACATGGTAAAAACTATATCTATCACCCATTTTAGACTTATATAACGAGGAAATTATAGCTTACAACATAGAACATAGACCTGCGTATTCCCTTGTCTCTAAAATGTTAAATAAGGCGTTTCAACGTTTGAATGATAAGGAAACTCCTATTTTACACTCGGATCAAGGTTGGCATTATCAAATGCGACAATATCATCAGTCGCTTAAAAAACATAACGTTATCCAAAGTATGTCCCGTAAGGGAAATTGCTTAGATAATGCAGTCATGGAAAATTTCTTTGGCTTATTAAAGTCCGAATTACTTTATCTTAAAGATTTTGAAAGTATGGAACAATTTAAGCAAGAACTAGAAACTTATATTCATTATTACAATCACAACAGAATTAAAACAAAACTAAAAGGATTGTCCCCTGTGCAATACAGAGTTCAATCCTTAGTAGCTGCTTAATATATTTGTCTAACTTTTTGGGTTCAGTTCATGAATGCCTGTTATTTTTATTATTATTTGGTGATGTACTAGAGAATGTTAATATGCGATTTAATCCCTTTTTAGTATATGGCATGAAATAATTAAGGATTATCCCCCCTAAACAAACGGTTAATAAAGTTCCAACGCCAATTGGTCCATTTAAAATCATTGCCATTATCAAAAATAAGAGATAAATGAATGTTCTTGAAATAAATATATTTGTTCTAGTTAATTCTTGTATGATTAATGTTAGTCGATCAACTGGAATTGGTGCGAAATTAGTATGTAAATATATCGCAGTTCCTAATCCTATAATAACTAAACCTAATCCAAAACAAACAAATTTGCTGTACCATAGTTCGGGTGTTGTCAAATTGTGCAATAAAAAAAGCCACATATCAATGCCAACACCTGTTATAGATGCTGTTAACAACCCTAAAAATTCTGGTCTTTGTCTTTGTAAAATCGAATTACAACATATCAATAATAAAGCTATTATTATTTCCCAACTTCCCACAGTAAGCCCCACATTTAAAGAAAGCCCTACTAAAAGCGCATCAAAAGGTGAAGTTCCAAGATCTGATTGTATTGTGAAAGAAATACCAAGGGTTAATATTAAAATTCCTAATACATAAAGAACAAACTTCATTTTTATCAACCTCTTTATCGTTATTTTTGTTGCATTTACAATAAAAATAATTTATATTAAATGTAAATTTAAATTGTTGCATTTGCAATAAAAAATAAACAATAAGGAGTTCATTATGAAGGAAATTCTTCGTGAAATTGGAATGATTGCAAGGGCATTAGATTCTATTAGTAATATTGAATTTAAAGAATATGAGCTTACAAAAGGTCAATATTTGTACCTTGTGCGAATATGTGAAAACCCAGGAATCATTCAAGAAAAGTTGTCTGAGATGATAAAAGTAGATCGTACAACAGCAGCCCGTGCTATCAAAAAGCTTGAAATCAATGGATTTATCGAAAAGAAAGAAGATGAATCTAACAAGAAAATCAAAAAACTTTTCCCGACAGAAAAAGGGAAAAATGTCTATCCTTTTATTAAAAGAGAAAATGATTATTCAAATACTGTTGCATTAGAGGGATTTTCCGAAAAAGAAGCGGAAACTATTTCTAATCTCCTTCAAAGAGTAAGAAAAAATATAGAAAAAGATTGGGAATTTGTAAAAAAGGGAAATAAGAGAAATTATTGATTATTTAAAGGAGCGAACTATTTAAATGACTACAAATATAGAAAAGTGCACCCTTGAAGATATACTCAAACTTCAAGAAATTAGTTATGAAACATTTAATGAGACATTTAAACATCAGAATTCACCCGAAAATATGAATAACTATTTGGAAAAGGCATTTAACTTGAAACAATTAGAAAAAGAATTATCCAATACCTCTTCGCAATTCTTTTTTGTCTACTTTAACAAAGTAAATCGCCGGATATCTAAAGGTCAATACCGATGATGCTCAGTCTGAAGAAATGGACGATGAATCACTTGAAATCGAGAGAATTTATATAAAGGGCTCATTTCAAAGACATGGTCTTGGTAAATATCTACTAAATAATGCTATTGAAATTGCAATAGCACAGAATAAAAAGAATATCTGGCTAGGGGTATGGGAGAAAAATGAAAATGCTATTGCTTTTTATAAGAAATTAGGATTTGTACAAGCTGGCTCTCACTCCTTTTATATGGGCGATGACGAACAAATTGATCTTATAATGATCAAAACACGCATATAACTTTTTTGAAAGGTGGGCTATTATGTATATTCCAAAGTATTTTAAAGTCACAAATGTTGATGAAATTTGGGATTTTGTTCAAAAAAACTCTTTTGGAACAATCGTCACAACAAAAAAAGAAAAACCAATCGCAACTCATTTGCCCATTGGGTTAACTAAAAAAGGTGATGACTATTTTATTACTGGACATATGGCTTATGGGAACCCCCAGTGGAAAACATTTGAAACTTGTGAGGATGTTCTTGTAATGTTTCAGGGACCACACTCTTACATCTCTTCTTCTTGGTATGGACATGAAGAAGTTCCAACATGGAATTATCAGGCCGTCCATGTATATGGTAAAGCAAGCATTTTAGATAAAGAGGAATTAATAGAAGAATTAACAACAATGCTGAAAAAATATGAAGAGAATCGGGAAAATCCAGTATTATGGGATAAACTTTCTCCTGATCTCTTAAAAAGTGAACTAAAAGGTATAGTTGGATTTAAGATTAAGGTGAGAGACATTCAGGCTGCATATAAATTAAGTCAGAACAGAAATGAAACGGATTATATCAACATCATTGATAAATTAAAAAATGAAGGAAATCCAGATTCGAAACAAATGGCAGAAGTAATGGAAAAGAGATTGAAGAAGCACATATAACCCCATCTTTATTCAACTCTTAGCTAAAAAGAAAGAATTAAAGAAATTAACCGCCATATTGGTCCATTCTCTTCAGCTTATGAAAAATTGTGTTTGAAGAAATTAGGCTTTAATTGAAGAACTTAGCGCAAAAAATTATCGAATTTTCTATAAAATGATGATTCAAATAATATAGAAAAAGCGTGTTTTGATCAATCTTTTTTTCAATACAAGCTTTTTCTATTTGTTCTTTTATCAAGGGTTATTAAGCTAATTTAATCAGACTTTATTATAAGGCTACAGCAACCACTTTATTTAGTCTCTCATATTTCCAAACGTTGACCAAAAAATATAAATATGGTATGTTTACTTTAGATTAGTTATATATTGAATGCATATTCAGTATATAAAAAGTATAGTACTTAATTAAATTGCATAAACTAAAAAAGACGAGATGCTGTCAACATCCCGTCTCATAACTGCTACTGTCAAGGTGGTTGTTATTATGCATTATCTTTTTCTTTTAGACCCACGCTTGTACTTTGGTCGGTGAAGCGCGGGTTTTTTGTTGTCTTTTTTTTCAAATTGCTTTCTCAGTGCGTATGCTGAAACCTCACGCACAACTGCTCTTGCAATTTCTTTTAAAAGTTCAAACAAAAATTCCATGTTATATCACCCCCTTTCCTTCCGAATGGAAAGAAGGGATAATAACAAGCCCACCTTCACACGATATACAGTTATAGTTCTATTTTACCATACTTCAACACTCTAAAATAGAAAATCCGTCCAATTTTAGTCTGTATATAATCTTTTAGTTAAGGAGTTTTATAAGATTTTAGTTTACTATAATCTAAATATGTATACTATATTTCTTGGATTTTTCATAATTGATCTTAGTTTCATACGCTATTTTTTGAGAATATAAACTTCAAATAAAAGTTGTATATTTATTGATATATTCCGCGATTTATATCTGCCCAAATTCTCTAGCATACCCATAGGCCTACTAAGTCCATATGAAATCTTTGTATTTATAATCCTGGTATCATTACCTCTCATATCTTTCTTTTCACTTTTTTCATTTTAAATAAAACGCCCTTGTAATTACCCATCAAACTTTCCTTTATTATCCATATTTTATATATAAACCCTTGTTTTGTAATTAAAGTTAATTTTTTTGGAATGCACCCTAAAATCGACCTCTCAAATTCTCTTGTAAGAGACATCAGCACTTTAGGTAATGCAATTAGACTTGAACAATAAAAAACTTCCTAAAAACAAAAATAGACCCCTTAGAATATTTTTGTTTTTAGGGGTCTATTCTCTCTAAAAGCTCTATTCTTCTATGTCTTCTTTTACTTCTGCGGATAAAATGTCTTCAGCAAACTTCTTGTAGCCATTATACCCTTTTTTTGCAGCCTTTTTCTTTATTGCTTCTACTACTTTTTCATCAAGATAGAGACTTAAATGCTGCTTTTTCTCTTTCGATTCCTCTTTTGATCTGTTTTCAATTCTTTCTTTGAAAATTTCCAAATCCTTTTTTAAGTACAATCGTTCAGTAGATTTCCCTTTAGCAATCTCTTTAAAGGGCAATATCCCGTCTTTAGCTGCATTATGAACGTAAGTCTTTGACTTATTTAGAAATTCAGCTGCTTCTTTTAATGTTAAAGAGTCTTTGTATAATTCCTCTAACTTTTTTACATCTTCTTGCTCAAAACGATATCCACCATCTGCTTTCCAGGTAGCCAGATTGATAGGTTCGATCTGTTTATACTTAATTAAATAGCCTAATTGATTTTTTGTTAAACCTACTCTATCGCATACCTCTTCTAAAGATAAATAGTCCATTTCTCACCTCATCCGAAACTTTCATTCTAGCTGTTCTTTAAATTTTCTTAGTTGATACTTTGTTAAACCTGTTTCTTTTACTACATCTTTGATTGAGTACTCCTTATACTGAAGATACTTAAATGGATTTTTCATATAACGTTCTCGTACCTTATTAAATGTACTCTTTTTCGATAAAGAATTCAATTGCTCTCCTTTCTCTCGGATGGAATCGAAAATGGGACAACCTTTACAATGTTTGTAGTTTCTCTGTTTTGCCTGTTCTTGCTCATCTGTACAATTCACTGATAGGTTGTTCAGAGGGCAAATTGAACAATGGGTATCTTCTAAATTATGGATTTCTTGTAAAATTTTCAGACGAAGACTAGTCAAAAAAATCTCCTCCTACCGCATTTGGATTGAAATGTACAAAAAAATCAATTAAACATTTCCATTATACATCTTCTAAACAGAAACGTTAAATATTAAGGTAAAAATATATATTTAAACATTTCATTCTATACCACAATAAATAATGCATTTATTGTGGTATAATTAGAATCATAAAAAAATATATAAAAACATTTGTTTAATATTTCATTCTATAAAAGGTTGTGTTTAAATTTGAATATTATAAATTATGAACATAATAACCAACTTGTAAAATCAAAATCAGATTTTTTTGATAGCAGTCACTTTGAAAAAATTATGGGTTTGGGTATCCGTAATATAGACTACTCCCAATTAAGTGAAGAATCATTAGTTTATTTATTTTTACACGATGAGCCTTCTTTAACGAAAAAAAGAAGTGAGCGAACAAAACAACAGTATCTGCATGATCTTTCTCATTTTCTTCGTTACATAAAAGAAACAATCGGAACCATCCAGGAGTTATCCCATAATGATATGGAAATCTACTTCTATGAATTAAGTAAGAAATATGCGGCCACTACATTACGTAAAAAGAAAACAGTAGTTCAGCAGTTTTTAAAATATGTGCATGATAACAACGGACTCTCAGACAACTTTAGTAGTCGCCTTAAAAAAGTATCCGTAAAAAAAGAAGAGCTAGTCAATCGTGACCTTTATCCAGAAGAAGTTACCCAGATATTAGATGAACTGAAAAAATCCAACTATTTTGTTTACACTGCATTTTTTCTGTTAACTACAACAGGACTACGAATCGAAGAAATCGCAACTGCAAAATGGGCAGATTTGGTCTTCCATTCATCTTTAAGTGCCTATCTACTTCGTGTTGTTGGTAAAGGGAATAAAAGTAGGGAAGTTCGCATCTTTGAAGATACATTGGATGCTTTATGCCATGTTCGAAGTTTACGTAAACAAACAACAGAACTAGATGCATCGAGTACCTCCGCTTTTCTCCCTAAAGCTGATGGATCAAATTATCGAGCGGACTATCTCTCTTCTCTTTTGGCCAAAAAAATAGAAGAAATAAATTTAGATTTTCTGCGTTACCGACAGGATAGAATCACTCCTCACACTTGTAGGCATTTCATGGCTAATTACTTAATGGAAAAGGGTGTTGAACTAAAAAAAATAAGGGACTATTTAGGGCATGAATCTATCATGACTACAGAACGTTATTTAAGAGAGCGTACAAGACGTCAAAACTTGGCCACAATAGATATAGGAAATTCATTATTTTAGTAAGTATATATAATAGGAAGAAACTCGATTTAATGTTTCGATTTCTTCCTGTTTTTTTGCTCATAGAACGCTTAATATTTCTCTATCATCATAACATTTAAACTAATTATTACAAATAAAATTAAATTATGACTTATTATTAGTCATTAGGACACAATTTACCTTTTCTGTTTTACACTAACTTTATAAATCAGAAAGGAAAAGGTGATGATATGTCCCATCTAAGCAAACGACTTGCTGAATTGAGAAAAAAACAAGGATATACCCAATCCGATATATCACATCGCCTAAACATCGCTCGTACTACTTATGCAAATTGGGAATATGGGAAAGCTGATCCTGATGCAGATTCGATTATGCGGATTGCAGAGCTACACAATATCACCATAGATGAATTGTTTGGAAGAAATAATCCTCTAGAAAGTAAATTAGAATCCATTAAAGTAGCATTAGCAGATCTACCTGCTGAAAAGCAACAAGAAGCGCTAGATGTTCTTATCGATTATACATATTTCATTAAAAAGCACTTTAGTAAATGATATTTATAGTGCTTAAATAACGACATTTCTAATATAAGGTAGAAAAATTAAGTTTGAAATCCATGAAAAGGTATGTGTTTGGATCATCCAGCCATACCTTTTTTATATTTGTGAATACTACACTTTACATTACAATCTAAGTACAATGGATTGTTAAAACTGAAGACATCGGTAACAACTAATGTCTTATTTAATGCATCAAACTTATGATGTTGACAATCTTATATAGTATAACTCCATCTTTATAATGACAGAGATCAATTTCTTCCCTTGTCTGCATAGAACATATTAACATTTGATTTTGTATGTTTCGGAAAAATAAATAGCAATACACTGTATTATTTTCACAAACAAGAACATTTGTTCTTATTATATTCCTACTCAAGCTATATAATCAAGTCATTTTACGAAAACACGTTCGTTTTTTTCAAAGGAATTATGTATTTTTCTTGAATTTATATTTATTTATACAGAAAAATGGATATTTATGTGCTAAAATGAATGTGATATGAAATATTGCTAATATATTTGCCATTGTAAAAGTTGTGTTAGTAGAATCATGTTGGTTTAAGTCAAAGAAAAAGACATCTATATAGATGTCTTTTTCTTTGTAATGTACTAAGAAGAATATTCTTATTTAACTAATTGCTGCTGGATTTCCTTAATTAAAAGTTCAGCTCCTTCAGGGCTAAGAACAATTTGACCACTAGCTAATGATATTTTTCTTTCTGAAATATCACCAGTTATTACACAAGCATCGTAAGATTTATATTTTTGTAAAATGATTTTTTCATCTTCTACAAATATTTCTACAGGCTCTTTTTCTGCAATTCCTAACGTTGTTCTTAACTCTTTTGGAAGAACAATCCGCCCTAATTCATCTATTTTTCGTGTAACACCTGTTGATTTCATGTTAATACCATCCTTTTATTTTTAGTTACTACTCGCCTATGAACAAGTGGATTAAATGATGTTTTTCTAGTAATCTAACACAAATTCAGTTTTTCTAATAACCAGTCTTGCACTTCATCTTTTAGGTCTATACATACATCAATAGTTCCAAGTATTACACCTTTTCCAATAAGGTTTATATCTACAGACATTGCTACCTTTACTGTCTTAATTTCATATGTAACTGTTTCAATGTGTTTTTTTGGAACACGGATAAATTTAATTAAACCTGAGGTTTCTACATATCTTTCTGTAATTTTAATTTTATTATCTTTCCAAGAAAACTCCGTATCTGTAACTGTTTTAGGATTTTTTGTTCCAAATAAGCCCACAAGCAATAGACCTCCTATATAGTAATATTACAACTTTATCATATAGATAGTGATATTTATAGGGGGACATAACCCAAATTCAAAAATTTTAAGGTAATGGAAGGAGGCCTACTATGAAAAGAAAAATTCATAACTAACATAGGGAGTACCACTCCCATCAAGCTAAAATTTTGAAGTTTCATTAACCATTCTTACTACCATACAGAAATTATCTCTTAGCTCTTGCTAGAGCTTTTTCTATGCATATTTTTAATTGCATCTTGAGTATACACACGTTATAATAGTCACCAGATTACATATAACGAGGTGCAAAAAATGAATAAGACAGAATTGACAAAAGTAGTAGCAGAAAAAGCAGAACTTACACAAAAAGATGCAGCTGCAGCAACACAAGCAGTATTAGATGCGATAACAAGTGCACTAGCTAATGAAGAGAAAGTACAAATCCTTGGATTTGGTACATTTGAAGTACGCGAAAGATCTGCACGTACAGGACGTAACCCACAAACAGGTGAAGAAATGCAAATTGCGGCTTCAAAAGCACCTGCTTTTAAGGCTGGAAAAGAATTAAAAGAGGCAGTGAAATAATTATATATAGTCAAAAGGGTTTGATATTTATATCAAACCCTTTTTTAATAGCCTTTTTGTTCATAAAACAAAAAATATCATCCAAAGTTTATATAAATAATATAGATTCCCCAAAGAATGTAACCAACTTGTGTTACGATAAACATTGTAAGCTCGAAACCAGTGAGTTTTCTTTCTCTTTTTATTTTTCGTAAATACAGATAGAAACTAAAAGTAGATAAAAACATTAATGATATAGAAGCATTATATATATTCTCTATTATAGTGATAACTGATTCACTCCTCACTTGAAAATTAATGCGTATAGAATAAGCATAGCATATAAAAGTTTGACTTACTTCAAATACACTTTTTATCAACATAATCCAATTAATATTTTCACATTTTAAAAAGAACTGATAAAAAGAGATTCTTATTTTGGTAAGTTTTCTTACAAGGTGCCAGATTAATTTGAACAGCTCCCTGTCAAGTAGACAGTGGAAATAATAAAAAAGACTTTAAGCGGCTTGAGCCCTGTATTCTAATGGGCTTAAGCCGTTTAATGTTTCTTGGTAACGTTCATTATTGTAAAACTGGATATAATTATCTATCGCTTGTTGTAACGCTTCAAATGTCTCATACTTATGTAGATAATACTTTTCACACTTCAACGTCCCCACAAACGATTCCATTGGTCCATTATCTATACATTTTCCTACACGTGACATGCTATGAATCATTTTTGCTTTTTCTATTTTTCTCTTAAACCCATGTGATGTATATTGATACCCTCGATCACTATGAATCAATGGATGTTCATTCTCTTTTAATATAGTGATAGCTTGATCCAATGTTCGAAATACCAATTTATTATTGTTTGGATGCCCCAAAACATAACTAATAATAGAGCCATCGTAAAGATCTAAAATGACACTTAAATACGTTTTCCTTCCGTTTCCTAATTTGAACTCCGTGACATCTGTTACCCATTTTTCATTTGGCCTGCTGGCAGTAAATTCAAGATTGAGTCGATTTTCAGCGACATATTGCGCAGATGAGGGAACATAGCGCTTTCTTTTCCGACGAATCACGGACTGTAATCCAGTGATGTGCATTAAGCGATAAATACGTTTGTGATTAAACTTTTTATGATATAACCTATTAATATTTAATTTCATTCTTCGGTACCCATAAATGCCTCCTACTCGTGCATAAATAGCTTGAATATCCTGAAGAATTGCTTCATTCCCTAATTCTCTAGCTGTTGGCGTACGCTGTAGCCATTTATAATAAGCAGCACGAGATACACCGGAAATTTCACATAAAAGGATTACTGGCAAATTTTCATTCGCATGTAAATCTTGAATCGCTCTATATTTATTTTGTAGACGAACGCTTGTTAACGACGCCTCCTTTCGAGTTCTTCTAACTTTTTTAAAAAAGCATTTTCTGCACGTAATCGTTCATTTTCTCGTTCTAAACGTTTCATTTCCAGTTTAAACTTTTCTTCAGCTGTTAATTCATATTCTTCTTTCTTTCGACCGCGTTTATCTTGTAGTGCTTCTTCACCATTCGCTTCAAACTTTCTTGATCCATTGATATACTTGTTGATAAGAAACTTCATAACTTTCGGCTGTGAGCTGATAGTTTTTCTGATGTTGTATACAGTAATTTACAATTTGAATTCGTTCTTCTAACGTTGTTTTTCTTCTACTTGTCATAGAGTTTGTCATTCCTTTACCGGTATCATTTAGTTCTCTATGACTATTATACTTTTTAATCCACTTTCTCAAAACCGCAGTACTGGATATATTGTATTTTTGGATAACCTTGTTTAACGAATCGTGTCCTGATAGATAATCATTGACGGCTGCTAACTTTAACTCTTTTGAGTAACGCTTCCAAGAAAGTGCTTCTTCTAGGCCGTCTTCACCTTTCACTTCATACCTTCTTTTCCAATCTCTAATCGTCCCAGGATCAACAGAAAACTTTGCCGTAATGTCAGCTATTGAGTGATGACCATCTTTATAAAGAGCTAAAATCGCCAATTTTTCAGCTTTAGAATATTTCATTCTAGCCATAAAAAATACTCCCCTTAGTTGAACTACCCCCACTTTCACTTCGTTTAGAAGAGGGGGATTCCTAAGTAAAGAGTTCTATCGAACTCTAATTTATTAGGCTAACCCCGCAGTCCTTGCGGTTAGAAGCCTTATCGCTTCATTCTTTAGATTGATACTTGCGTTAATATCCCTATCATGGTGTGTACGGCAAGAAGGGCAATCCCATTTACGTAGGTTCAGATTTTTAACATCTTTGTTTTGATATCCACAACAAGAACATAATTGGCTGGAAGCAAATGTTTTCGATACGACAATGACTTGTTTGCCGTACCATTTTGCTTTATATTCCAACATGCTTCGAAACTGTGACCATGATACCTCACTAATTGCTTTTGCTAACTTATGATTTTTTAACATATTCGATACTTGCAAATCCTCTATACCAATAACATCGTGGTTTTTGATGATTTCAGTCGAGATTTTGTCCAAGTAATCTTTTCTAGCATTTGCCATGTATTCATGAATTCTAGCTACCTTTACTCGCTGTTTATTCCAGCGAGAAGATCCTTTTATTCTTCTAGAAAGAACACGCTGTGCTTTCGCCAACTTCTCTTCTAATGATCGAAAAAACTTCGGATTTTTATAGATTGTTCCATCTGACAAAATGGCGAAATTTTTTAGTCCTACATCCATTCCAATGGAAGATTGTGTTTTCGGAAGTTCTTGTACTTCTGTTTCAACTAACAAGGACACAAAGTATCTGCCAGAAGGATTCCGTCTAACTGTACCATTTACAATACGTCCCTTTACTTCGCGACTCTTGGCAAATCGAACAAGACCTAGTTTCGCAACTTTATCTTTTCTCCTACAATGGCAATGTTTTCATTTGTTTGTTTTGTGATGTAAGATTGTACGTTGTTTTTCTTAGATTTGAAACGCGGGGCACTAGTTTGTTTTTTGAAAAAGCGTGTATAAGGGGTACGGAAACGATTCTAGGTATGAGGGGACACCTTGGAAAAATATTCAAATTATTATGATGAATATAAACAAGATACCTATCTACAGATAGGTTTTTATTTTACAATGAAGATGGTTGAATATTGAAACATATATAGATTCTAGGGGGATTAGTTATGCCTAGTATTCAAGATACGATATATCCAAGAATCAAACATAATCTAAGTACGGAAGATTTAAGGAGTGTATATACACCAACCAGAAGTGAAATAGAATGGACAAGTATGAAAACAAAAGGAACATTACAGCAACTAGCATTACTAATTTTGCTAAAGACTGTACAAAATCTTGGCTTTTTTACACGTATTTCAGATATACCACCAATTATAATTAAACACATTGCTCAGTCCGCTCAATTACCTATCCCTATTGAAACCGAATGGGAAACATACGGTAAAACACGTACTATAAAAAGGCATTATCATTTTATAAGACAATATCTAAAAATTCAACAATTCGATCATAATGCTCGTCAAATCATGATTGATACAATGAAACATGTAGCCGGAAGCAAAGATGATCCAGCCGATTTAATTAATGCAGCTATTGAAGAGTTAATACATCAAAGATATGAATTACCTGTTTATAACACTTTTAAAGAAGCGGCTAATGAGATAAGACGCAAATCGTATCGTTTAATTTATGAGCAAGTATATGAATCCTTACATGAGCAACAATTACAATAGATAGACTATTTATTTCAAACAGAACCTGGCACCTTTTATAGCCCATGGAATCGCCTCAAAGAAGATGCCAAACGTGCCTCTTTATTTCATTTAAAAGAGTTAATTATGAATCACGATTGGTTACTACAGCAAAAAATACCTGTTCACCTTCTCGAAAGTTTTTCTTCAACCAAAATACAACAAATGGCCGCTGAAGCCAAAACGTTAGATGCTTATCGTATGTCAGAAATAGAAAAGAAGAAAAGATATACGTTGGCTATCTCTTTGGTTTCTGTACAAACATCACGGGTACTAGATAATATTGGTGAAATGCTAATCAAACGTATGATGAGTATCCACAAAAAAGGACGTGAATTTTTACACGATTATAAAAAGCAGACACAAAAACGAACGGATTCCTTAGTAGCCACTTTACAGCATGTACTGATGGCCTATCAAACGGAAGGAATGCCTGAAGAACGTTTACAAGCCATCCAACAAATACTTGGAGATAAAGAAGATCAAGTATTACAAGATTGCGAGGATCATCTAGCGCTTAGTGGAGATAATTACTATTTGTTTTTACAAAAATTCTTTAAAAGTCATCGCTCTACACTATTCAAAATTTTAGAGGTAGTTCCTTTACGGGCAACAAATCAGGATTCATCTATAGTAGAAGCCATTCGATTTCTATTATCTCATCAACATACCAGAAAAGAATGGATATCAGTCGCTCATATAAAGAAGATTGGACTGTGGAAAAGGGAAGTGACACCTCTTCTGAACTTGTCCTGGATACCTGATGGTTGGTGGAGATGGTTAAGCCCTAAAAAGAAAAGAGACGTTGTTCCAGAGGAACTGAATCGTCGGCATTTTGAAGTATGTGTATTTTCACAAATTATGTGGGGTTTGAAATCTGGAGATTTATATATTGAAGGAAGTGAAAAATATGCAGATTATCGAAAACAACTGATTTCATGGGAAGAATATGAAGAGAACCTTGAAGAATTTTGTAATCAATTAAACTTACCTAGTTTAGGTTCAGATTTCACAAAAAAGATACATGATGACCTTCAACAAGTTTGTCATAATACTAACAAATCTTTTCCGCATAATCAGCAAGTCCGAATTGAAAAAGGCGAAGTAGTAATTGGAAAACTAAAAAAGAAGAAGGTTCCCCCTGAATTGAAAGAGCTTGAAAATTATATTGTGTATAATTTAGAACCGATTAACGTTCTAGATATGTTAGCAGATACAGAGTACTGGCTCAATTGGACTCGTTTCTTTGGACCTATTTCAGGATATGAGGGCAAATTAGAAAATCATGTTGAACGTTATGTAACAAATACATTTTGCTACGGATGTAACTTAGGTCCTACTCAAACAGCTCGTTCAATACAAGAAATAGATCGAAAACAAATTGCTTGGATTAATCAAAGACATGTAACAGTTGAAGATTTAGACAAAGCAATTCGATATATTATTAATGCTTATAATCGTTTTGAGCTTCCAAAATATTGGGGAGATGGAAAAAGTGCATCAGCAGACGGAACGATATGGAATGTCTATGAACAAAATCTTTTATCTGAAAATCATATTCGATATGGAGGTTATGGAGGCATTGGATATTATCATGTTTCCGACACATATATTGCTTTATTTAGTAATTTTATTCCTTGTGGCGTTTGGGAAGGAATACATATATTAGATATTTTGATGAATGAAAAGGTAGATATTCAACCTGAAATTCTACATTCGGATACACAAGGACAAAGCACCACAGTCTTTGGGTTAGCTACTTTATTAGATATTCAGTTAATGCCTCGCATTCGCAATTGGAAACAATTAAAATTATTTCGCCCCAATGCACAAGAAAATTATGAACATATTAATGAACTATTTTCAGGGGAAATCAATTGGAGTATGATTGAAAATCACTACCCAGATATGCTTAGGATCGCGATGTCAATCAAAGCTGGTAAAATTACTCCATCTACTATATTGAATACACTAGGTACATATAGTAAGAGAAATAAATTATATCAGGCATTTTGTGAATTAGGCAGAGCTATTAGAACGATGTTTTTGTTACAATTCATGTCTAATGAAGAATTACGACGTACCATTCAATCTGCTACAAACAAATCTGAAGCATTTAATGGGTTTACAAAGTGGCTCTTTTTGGTGGGGAAGGCATTATATCTGAGAATAATCGTGAAAAACAGAAGAAAATTATTAAGTATAATTACCTGGTTGCTAATTGCCTTATTTTTTATAACGTATTTTCCATGTCTAAGCTACTTCACGAGTACGAGAAACAACAAGAGGGGTTTAATAAAGAATTGATTTGTTATTTGAGTCCTTACATGACAGCGCACGTAAATCGATTTGGAAAGTATCATATTGATTCAAATCGTGAACCTGACAAACTACCGTTTGATCTTTCTGTATCTTCCAAAGACATGGTATTTACTTAAAAATTGTATACTAAAAACCGTAGGAATCAATTATTCCTACGGTTTCAATATTGAAAATCATTAAATTTTCTTAATTGGGACAGATATCAAGTTAAACCTGGACTAGAGTATGTATATTAACTTGAGCACCAAATAAAGATGCACCTTCTAGAAAGAGAATATCCTCAACAACCCCATCTAGTATTAATTAATATTTTCTAGTGCCGAAATATCACAATACTTTAGAGTAAATGGTTTTAGAAAAGAAAGTACTTCTTCCGTTAAAATAAGATCTCCTCTAGGTGTTAAACAAAATTGATGCCCTGACCACTCGCTATAATTTCCATTTTCATAATTTACTGTCCCTAAAGGAATAAGCCTCCAAAAATTCGGTAATTCTTTATCGGGATATAATTCCTGAAATTCCTCAGAAACACTAATTAAGCATTCTTCTAATCTAAAATCTTTCAATTCGCTAGATATTAATGCGTTTTTCAATTTCTCGGAAACAATAAAACAAGGTGTAGATTCTAACAAATCATCGCCAAGCCATCCATAGAATTCATAATGTAAAAATTGAACTTTTCCCGAAATTCCTTCTGCACCAATGCTCTTTTCATTACCATAAACTGTGTGTTCCCCATGTCCACCAGCTACTTCAGGTGATAATAGATATAAACTCATAGTTTTAATCTTCCTTTTATATTATTTATTTACTGGAGGTGTAAATTTATCTCCATATCGTTTATCTAATTCTATCATATAATCAATTACTTCTTTTTTTGTTGGATTAGGATGTGATTTATAAAATTCATTCCAATCTTTTCTTATGCTTGATAAATGTATTTCATTATTTATTTCTTTTGGTATACCCCTTAAGTTTTCGATATCATGAATTTCTGCTTCAGTAAATAGATTTGGATATTTCTTTAGTACTTGTTGTTCAACTGCATGATGTACAACCACATTACCTTTTAGTTCTGGATATTGATCAAAAAATGTTTTTCTATAATTTTTAGAGACTTTTTCAAGATTCTTAGCTTTATTTTCAAGGTCGGCAACCTTCCCAAAAACTTTACCAACAACTCGTGTTGTACCACCAGATACGACGGCCAGTGTCCCCCATGCATAATCTTCTGGACCATATTTTTGACCTGTTACTAAGTCTTCCCCTTTTATGAGTTGTCCAATTTCTTTTCCTGTACCAATTATAGGCGTAATACCCAATATGAAAGATAAATCTCCATCATTCTTACGATCATATACTCTAGATGGATCAGCACCTAAATCACGTAGTGCATTACTCAAGTCAATATTTCCAATGTTTTGGGATGCTGCAGGTACATCAATTTTATAACTCGCAATTTTATTAGCAGAGTCCATCATATTATTGGCAGCATCTAATCCAGACATAATATCTGTATGTAGTGTTGGAAATGCTTGTTGAGCTTCTGCAACATGCGTTGAGACACTATTAATTAGTCCATCAGCCATTACTGCTTGTTTATGAAGTGATGCCCCAGCTTTTTGTACTGAATCTCCAAACTTATGGAAACTTTGATTTACTACGCGTAAATCACTGGCCATTTGTTTATATTCAGGTAGTCTATTTTTGAATCCTTCCTGCATGGCAGTAAGTTGCTGTCCATAGTCGCGAACACCGTCTGCAAATTTTTCTATTTCACCTTTTGGTAATGTGCCAACCCATTTTTCTGCTGGTTCGATAAACACCTTATTAATTGAGAGCGAGTAAGCTGTTGTCATGTCCGTAAACATTATCATGGCATCTGTTCCTGCATCAGCAGTATCTACAAACCATTCCAACATTTGCTTTTTATAGGCTGTCATACTATTTTTATAATCCGTTAAACCATTCACATAGTTTTGAAGGTTAGCTTTATCCTGCTGTACTAAATATTTACCTTCTTGAATTTGTTGAATAATATTACCTGAATCCTGATTCGCTTTATCGATAATCATAACACTATCTTTTAGTAGCATTAATTTATGGATTTTCCCAAAATCCTGATTCATCATCTCTAAAGTTGCGATAGTAGAATTGTATTTTTCTCTTACAGCTGGATTAGCTTCTTTTTCATAAATCTTATCTACAGTGTTCTTCAATTCAGATTTTTTTAGTGTGGTTAGTAATTGAGAGACACTTTGTGCAAGTTCACTAGATTCAACTAAAGCCGCATCATCATTTTTAGTTTCTTTTGCTTTTTTATAGCGTTCTGAATATTTTTTTACTAACTCAGTACTCTTTTTTAAATCATCAATATCTTGACGAATTGTATCTATTTTATTAGATAGAGATTGATCAAACACGACTGCAAATAATTTTTGCACAACGTATGTTTGACCATTGTAGTTCACCTTAAACCATAGAGGACCGTCTTCCCCTACTACTTCAAGAATTTCATCCTTTCTAACTTTTATCGGGTCAAATCCCCTTACAACTGTTCTGGATTTGTAGATATTTTGGTCGAGGGATTGGATTGTTATCCACCCTTTTACCATTTTACCTGTTCTATCAAATTGGAATTGTTTTCCCTTATAGGTTACATCGCCTTTTTGAATCACACCGTTATCGTCTGCATAATACCAATGAGTAGTTTGAGAGAACCATCCTTTTTGTGCAGCTCCACTTACCGTATCAAAATAGTAGTCCTTTCCGTCTACTGTATTCCACCCTGAAGCTAGATTACCATTTTTATCGAAGAGATAGGTATCATCCCCTGAACGTAATAATCCAGTATGTTTCACGCCTGGTTTGTCATAATAGTATTTCTTTTCTCCATCTACAACCCAGCAAACCGATTCATTGTTTTTTATACCTGATGTTGCCATGATTGTCCTATATAAGAACACAGAAAATTGCTCTCTTGTGACAAGTCCATTTGGATTAAAATTTCCATCACCAGTACCATTTGTGATTTTATTTCCAGCTAATATTTTGACATATTCGTTAGCCCAATGACCTTTCATATCCGTAAAGTCAAAATTCCCTTGCGGTTTTAAATCAAATGTTCTGACAAGTACTGCAGCCATTTCAGCACGCGTCATATTATTTTTCGGATTGAATTGTTTCTCTACATTTACGCTAAATATGCCCCGTGCAGTAAGTGCCAAAATTTCCTTTTTAAAATTGCTGTCACCAATATCAACAAATGGATTATTGGTACTATCTTGCGGTTTTAAATATCGATACAAGAATGCAGCAAGATGTTCGCGAATAATAGGATCGGTAGCGTAGCACCGAAATACCCATTTCCGTATCCTGTTATAATCTTATTCTCAGCCATATACATCATTTCTTTATATGCCCAGTGAGTTTTAGGAACGTCAATAAATGATGATGAATTTCCTTGATTATTTTGTTCTGCATACGCTGTTCCTACTGTACTGAATAATAAAATACATATCACAGAACTTAAAAATAATTTCTTAATTGTATTCATAATAGATCTCCTATTCAATTTTTAAAAATATAATTGCAAAATCAGCACTTATTTTATCCTTCATTTACGGCGTTTTATATAATTATCAAATTTCTATTCATACTGATATTTCGTATAAGGACAACCTAAGTCATTCTGTCTAAACAATAATTAATTCATAAGATGTTTCATTTTTTAAATATAGTAGCCCGTTTATGGAACCTTCTTAATATACAGTAAAACTAAGTTTTTTAATTTGAAAATCCCTTAGTGTAAAATCCGCATTATGTTGCCGAGATCCATAATAATACCAATCTCCTTTCTCTTTGACGCGGCCTATTTGATTTAAAACTTCGACTTCCTCTGTAAACATTGGTGCATAGGTAGAAAATAATTAAAATAATGATAATATAAGTCCTATGATTTTCTTCATACTCGCATCTCCTTATCAATTCGTAAAAAACCTTTTAATTATATATTAGGTTTCATTTTTATTAAAATAAAAAAATGTAAATATGCATAATTGCATATTTACCTTATCAATAGAGTGTACTCTATTGATACAAGTGTAAGAGACTGATAAAATCATAGTTAAGAGCGTCTCATAAGACTTGTCTCAAAAACGAGGTGATATTTTGCGAAAAATCGGTTATATACGTGTCAGTTCAACTAGCCAGAATCCTTCAAGGCAATTTCAGCAACTGAACGAAATCGGAATGGATATTATTTTTGAAGAAAAAGTTTCCGGAGCAACAAAAGATCGTAAGCAACTTCAAAAAATGTTAGAGGATATACAAGAAGGTGACATCATTTATGTTACGGATTTAACTCGGATTACTCGTAGTACACAAGATTTATTTGAATTAATCGATAACATACGGAGTAAAAAAGCAAATTTAAAATCCTTAAAAGATACATGGCTAGATTTATCAGAAGATAATCCCTACAGCCAATTCTTAATTACGGTTATGGCGGGTGTAAACCAATTAGAACGTGATCTTATCCGTATGCGGCAACGTGAAGGGATTGAATTGGCTAAGAAAGAAGGAAAGTTTAAAGGTCGGTTAAAGAAGTACCATAAAAATCATGCAGGAATGAATTATGCAGTAAAGCTTTATAAAGAGGGAGATATGACTGTAAATCAAATTTGTGAAATTACAAATGTGTCTAGGGCCTCATTATATAGAAAGCTATCGGAAAGGAACAGTTGATGAGTTATAACCAGAATCAGAAATATATAATAGAAAGTAAGTTTCATATAGAGGTGGAATTATATGCCTAAAATTGACAATATGTTAGCAATTCTATGGATGCTTCGTTCAGGTGAAAAAATTACTGCAAAACAAATTTCAGAAAAGTTAGAGATGAATATAAGGACTGTGTATCGTTATATTGATACACTTTCAACAAGTGGCGTACCTATAATTTCAGAACCAGGACATAACGGTGGATACACTTTATTGAAAAATTTTATTGAGGCTCCTCTTTTTTTTGATTTTGAGGAGCAAACTTCACTATTTCACGCTGCTGTTTTTGCAGAAGAAGCCGGATATTATGGAGGTGAAGCACTAAATCGGGCCATTTCAAAACTAAGTAAATACTCAAATCAAGAGCAGGAAACAAAGATAAACCAACATTTAACTAGTCTTGAAGTAATAAGCCGATTAAGTTCACTCTCTATGGAACCTTTTTTGAATGAGTTGGAGCAGGCCGTAGTTGACGGGTACTCAGTAAAAATTCTTTACCATAAAAGTGGCGAAAAGCAATTAAATTATAGATTGGTCGATCCGTACAGAATTATCTATTGGAATAATAAGTGGTATGTGATTGGATTTTGTCATCTTAGGAATGATATCCGTAGTTTTAGAGTAGATCGAATTGAAAGTCTAATGCTAACCGAAAATAAGTTTAAACGGCCAGAAAATTTTTCAGCACGTGACTTTTTTATAAAAAATCTTCTTCCAACTATAGAAGATAAAGAAGGGATTATTTCTTTGGTTATTAATGGGGATAAAAGTGTATTGGCTGATATTTGCCAACATTGGTTTTTAGGACATTATTTACAAGAGCGGACTTCAAATCAAGCAGTTTTTCTTCTTGAAAAAGATATAATACATACATATGTACCTTATTTACTTTTACCGTACAATAAATCTATTAAAGTTATTGAGCCAATAAGCCTTAAGAAAAGACTTGTTGAAGTTCTGTCGGAATTAATAAAATTTCATCAAGTATGATAACTTCCCTGACGTTAACTGTCAGGGAAGTTATATTATAATAGCTATATCAATTGTGATTGGAGTGTTATTGGATGCAAACAAAAAAAGCTTTTCTATATGTATTTAATACAATGTCGGACTGGGAATATGGATATTTAATTGCTGAACTAAACTCAGGAAGATATTTCAAAAAAGATTTAGCACCTTTAAAAGTAATTACAGTAGGAGCTAATAAAGAAATGATTACTACTATGGGAGGACTGAGCATAAAACCAGATATTTCCCTTGATGAATGTACTCTTGAGAGTAAAGATCTTTTAATTTTACCAGGAGGGACTACTTGGAGTGAAGAAATGCATCAACCTATCTTGGAAAGAATTGGCCAAGCTTTAAAGCTTGGCACTATTGTTGCTGCAATTTGTGGTGCAACTGATGCCCTCGCGAATATGGGATACTTGGATACTAGAAAGCATACAAGTAATAACTTAGAATATACTAAAATGGTATGTCCTAACTATAAAGGAGAAAAGTTTTATGAGCTGGGATCTGTGGTATCTGATGCGAATTTAGTTACTGCATCAGGAATAGCTCCTCTGGAATTTGCAATGGAGATACTGAAAAAAATAGATGTATTTACACCAGATGCATTACATTCATGGTATAACCTAAATAAGACTCATAAACCTGAATACTTCTTCCAGTTAATGAATTCAATAAATAAATGAAGTAACTGAAAAGCTCAATTTCTCTATTTTGATTTGTAGAGAAGTTGGGCTTTTTAATTTGGAATTTCCTTATCGTTGTAAATCCGCATTTTC
>NZ_JBMOWC010000058.1:0-29326 GCF_049310765.1 Bacillus sp. PSXD-155
CTTTTGAATGTTGGGAAGTCATTTTGACCACGAAAGAAATTTTTATAGGCAGTTTGCAAGTTTAGTTGAGCATTTGCCAAAGCTAATGAATCCACTTCTTTTAACCACTCAAATTCTGCTTTGTATTTCGCAGGAGTGGGAAGCTTTTGTTTTTTTAGTTGTTCTTTATCCTCTTTGTGTTTTTCATACGCTTCTTTCCGTTCAGCTAACATTCTGTTATACACGAAACGCACACAACCGAAGGTTTTACGCATAAGATGTGCTTGGTCTTCTGTTGGATACAAACGGAATTTATATGCTTTATTCTGCTTTGTCATATCATTTCACCTCACTTTTCACTTTGATTTTCAATATATGTTTTTACTACGTCTATTGGCGAACCACCAGTAGTTAGCAAGCAAAAGCTTCTTGACCAAAACATCTCTTTCCAAAGTTTCTTTTTCACTTGTGGAAAGTCTCTTTTAATAAGTCGAGAACTTGCACTTTTATAAGCATTGATGAATTTTGTCATTTCTGTATTAGGATGTGCTTTGAACAAAATATGAACATGGTCTACATCATGATTCCATTCAACTAATGTGATGTTATAGTTTTCAGATAGTCGAACAAACATATCTTTTGCATAGTCTGACATATCATCATCAAACACATTTCTTCTGTATTTCACGACCAACACAAGGTGATAATATAACAAGAATACTGAATGGTTATTACTATCTAATTTCATTTATATACCAGCCTTTATAATTTATAAGACTGCTTATATCAGAGGCAAAATAAAAAGGAAAACCTTTTGGCTACGCCAAACCGAAATTCATCTCCCACCTACCGTTGGGCTAAGCCCTTCACACGCTTGAGGAAGGAGAATTCTTTCGGGAAATTCGTTAAAAATTACTATCGGTATTACATAGATACGAAACTTCTCCTTCAAAACTCTTCCAAATTTCTCCTGTATGTATATGATATAGGATTATAATAAAATGTAAAATAAATTATTCTAAAAATTTAAAAAATCACCAGGATATTAAAATATCCATCATTTCCTTATGATTAAAGTAATTATATTTATATAAATCTTGATAATCATCAATGTCTAATTACAACAAAGTTCTAAACTAAAAGTAAAAAGAATGCCCATTACAGATAGGCATTCTTTTTTATTATTACAAGATAGTTCTATACTAACGAGACAATAATTCATATCAAAATTCACCTTAAAGTACAAGATAGTTTTGTACTACTTGTTCATACCCTGTTTTTCTTCCTGTAGTATAAAATTCTCATTATTGTGATCTCTAACTAATTTTTCTACGTATTCTTTTATATTTCCTACACCATTTTTGATAGCCACTTTTACTCCAGCACTATCTATCATCTCAGATAAAGTAACGACTTTCCCTTTAAACCTTGTATCTAATTGGTGCCTAACCCTTCTCTTTTGAAAATCTTGTACGGATTCCTCAAGAGTAGAAATATACCCCACTAATAAAGGATAGTTTTGTTTAACTGCAAGCTTATTATATGAAGCTAATATTGTACTAACTGCCGCATACGTTTTCCTAATTAGTTTCCCTCTAATTTCTTCATACTTTTCCCATTCATGAATAACTTTTTTAGCTTCCTCTACATAGGACAAATCTTCCTTATGATAATCTTCTACGCTCTTCTTGCTCATATTCTTACCTGAAAGCGAAGAAGGCGAATGTTCTTCTAGCCAGCTTTTATCATATTTATTTAACCAAGCATACGCGGCTCTATTTAGGATATTCAAACTTGCTCGTGTATAATTAGGATATTCATTACGAAGTTTTATCCATTCTTGTTTATATTGTAATGTTTTCTTTCTCTGCCCTATCACTAATTTTTCTTGCTTTGATATATTTATGGTTATTTTTTCTCTATCATCCAATATTTTTCGTATTGTATTTGTTGAAAAATTCGTTCGCAGGGCTATTTCTTTCTGGGTTAATTGATTAGATAAAAGTTTATTAAATTCTCGTTCCCAAACATGTCCTTTTTGCATAATCCTGTTATTGAAATACGGGACCTCTAAGGGGTTTTGTTCCCACTCCCTAAGCCGATAAACAAACCCACAACTACACACAAAATCTCCTTGAACTTCTCGATTTAGGCTGTGAACGCTAACTTCTACTTTCTCTACACATTTTTGTAAATAATGATCAGCTAAACGGTTCATACAAATCCAAGGTCCTTTTCCAAAAGGTTCATACGCGTATTCTTTTTCAAAAAAGTTTTTTGCAGTTCCGCATAAACATCGCATAACTAAAATATGCCTAATGGGGTGACAGTTGTATATTCCGCCTTCTCCTAAAACATATTTAATCCACGATGTTCTATCATTTATTAGAAATGATGAATTCAACATTTCCAATAGTGTTGGTGAGTAATGGTCTTGAATTAATTCACTTAATCGCCTATGCCTTTTCAGCATCGGATACCCAATTCCATTAACCTTCAAAAGTGTTTCATATTTCTCAAGATAATATTCTTTTGAAAAAGACGAAAAATCTTTGTGTAGTAAATAATCTATATCTTGAGCAATACTTATTAGTTCACCCATAAGCTTAGTTTCAAAATATACCTCATGGCTATGCTTATTCTTTGGATTAGGATAAATGAAATTATGATTTTTTATTTTAACAATATTAACAGGGTGCTTGATTAATGGAACCTGATGTTTAATACATACAAATACCCCCGGTATTTGATTTAATCTGTTCCAATATCCTTCACCGTAAAGTTGATGCTGCTCTTTTAAACACTCTGTACAATAGTAAAGATGCTCTTTAGATTTCACATCTCCTTTTTTGGAACTATACAATGTAGAATTAAATTTTATTACTTCCTCATCGTTTAATTTTGATAATACATTTTCATACCATTTTTTCGTTTTAAATGCTTTAACAAAAGGCAACATCGTATGTTTATCTAAAAAATAATCTATAGTGTACGAATCCGAAAATAGCTTTACCTTATCCACCAAATGTTTTATATGTTGGGAGATTGATTCAAACCGTAAAAACATTCCCGTACTTTTAAATAAATCCTTCATAGTGTTTTCTTTGAATATATCTGCACCATGAAAATGATACCTAGCTACTATGCTGTAAAATAGCTCCTCTTCATATGGTTTAGGAAAATACTTAAGCATCTTCTCTCTCCTTTATGAAAACCCTCATTTAATTGCGTGTTTCTTCAGAAATCTTATCCATTAAAACAATAATCTTCTAATGGACTTTTGATGTATCCCTTAGTATTCAAGGCCTCATACGCAGATATTTTTGTCTTTCTACCATTATTAATAATAAGTTGTAGTACATTTTCATCTACTGCTTCAGTTTTTATTTTTTTTCTTTTTTTCTCTCTTTCTGCAATATAACGTAATGCTTCTTTCATTAAATCTGCAATATTGAAACTAGGGAATTTGCCTAATACATATTTTGCAGCCTGCTCCGCGTCTCTTTCATTAACATCTAAATTTATAAGTGAAAGAATAATTTTTTCTAACTTTGTTGGTTCTTTTTTCAGACGCTCTTTTGCAATTTTTTCTTTCTTAGCTTGAATTTTTGCCTTCATATCAATTACTGGCATCTTATTCAACATATAATCTTGTATATCTAGGGGTATTATATCTTCATATTGTGCTATCTCTACTTCAAGACCCGATTTAAGAGCTTTCAACATAGGTTGCACAAGCTTTAAATCTTCCTTATTAACTTTTTTAATTAGTTCTACTGAAATTTTCTCTATTCCCGTTTCAATAGCTCTTCCCTGCGCTAATACAAACAGCTTTACTGCTATATCTACTATACCTTGGCTTTCTTCGTAGATTATATCTATTAAGTCTCGGTCAAGTTCTACATATTTCTTTGTCCATTGATAGTCCCACATACTTGTAATTAAAACTTCCCAATCCTCTTTATTGTTTATTTGTTGCCAAACCATATCGCCTTGCCCACTTCCTCTACGAGCCTGCCTAAAATCCTTTTGTAAAAGTGTTCTTGCTCTCATAGTTCCAATCAGCATAACCGGAATTCCTATTTCATTAATGAGGGTAACGAAAAAATTCATCATCTTCTCTGATGCAACTCCCTTTGTAGCTAAGAGATGCTGAATTTCATCAATTATTAGCGCTCCTACACAATGCAATCGTGAGATTTGTCCCATTCTAGTTACCATAGAACTTATTGAATTAGAGGTTTTTCCATACCTTTCAAGATAATTTGTTCCCATTAATTGATCTATTTTTTCAAAAAAACTTTGACACAAGGATTTTAAAGATCCATCGTGGGGGCAATTTAACTTTAACCAAACAACCTGAATTGTATTAAGCGGATGTCGATGGATAATTAGTTGAGGATATAACGAAAGTATTCGCTCAATAGCTGTTGACTTTCCAATCCCGGAGAATCCCATCAACGTAAAACTAGATGCAGTCGCCCTTATGTCTGCTGACAAACCTAACTCTTCATTATTTACTAGTTTATGATGTAATTCATTTAAGATTTGAACATGTTGTTTTTGAAGAGGATTACGATTTACATAACCATAGCGTAAAAACCGTGAGAATCTCCTTTCTAAATCGAGTGTTTGACCAATTGGTTGAAAAAAGCGGGTTAAACGTAATAAGGCATGATAACGATGATGATTTGATAGATTCCTCTCTTTTTCATGATAATTTGGTAAAAAACTCAATCGATCAAATGCTTCCTCATACGACAAGATACTAGGTAAAGCTTCTATTAAAGGATTCCCTTGATACTCATCTAATTCCTGAGTCTGATAATCAGCTAATAAGGCATATGTTCCATTATCTAACTGAACTTCTCTTGAATCATCATTCACGATTCTTTCCTCCTTCTCTTATTAAATAATTCTTTCACTGACTTACGTTCTAATTTCTCTTCTTTCTGTTCTTTAAGTGTATCTTCTATCGAAGCATTCTTATCATCATCTTCAAGCTTAAATACTTCTTCTGCTCTTCGTACTTTTCTTTCCAATTTGGTATTTTGATTAATATCTTTAAGCTTCTCGGCCTTTGATAGATTCTTTGTTTGCTTTTGATTTACTTCCTTAATTGCCTCATCAACAATTGATTGAATGCTATCAAATAAGTTTATCTCTCTTTGCAACAACGTATGTTCCTCTTTTTTAAAACTTTTGCTTTCTAACATATGCAATTGTTTAATTTCCTCTAAAGTTTTATTTTGATACCTCTCTTGATGCTTTAATAAATAGCATGTTTCAAAAATCTGCTCATCTTTTGTATGAATATAGATATTATTCATATTTCGAGGATCATAAGAGATATCTACCTTCCAGCTTTTTTCTGTTCTTGCTGTAGCAAACCATGATTTTTGTATTGCTGTTTCACAACTGTACAGCATCTTTTCAAATTTAATCCCCTTTGCGGTTACTGTAGCATGCCCTCTTGGCATCAAATAGAATTTTATTTTATCTGGATCCTCTATCCTTAATACCCCACCATTGTTTTTCACTCCCCAACTCCATAATTCAATTGGAGTAGGTTTTATGTTATTTGCTATCATATCTTCATCACGTATATAATCTTTCATATAAAAGTTTTTATTATAATGAAGAATAAAATGAATAATGATTTTTGTGTATTGCTCAATATCTAACTTTGCCTCTAAACGCGGATCTTTTGCGCCACGTTTCCCCCAATCCTTTGACACATACCCTGGCAAAAAAGGACGTATCTTTTCTTGTGATGTATCAAATAATTTTTCTACAATTCCTTTCCAATCTGGACGAAATGCTGGGTTATTTTTCACCTTTATGCCTAAAGCATCCCTTAAGTGATTTACATTATATCCTTCTAGCTCCCCACGATCCCCTATAATCTTCTTTGGTAAATGAGCAGCTGGCCAACAATCATTCGTAATATGGATACCATAGCTCTCACAAAACTCTTTTTTATTAACAGTTGCATTAAATAACGCCATCATCATCCCAACCCATGAAGGACCCTCTAATCCTACATAAAAACCTGTAATCATATGTGTATAAACATCTACTACAAAATAAATAATTGGTCTCTTTACTAACAAATCAGAATTGTACCGAGATGTTATATATACATTAGCAACTGTTGCATCAATTTGATAACTAGATCCTGGTCCTCGAACCTCAAAAGAAGAAGAGCCTAAAATAGCTCTATGATTTCTTTCAAACTCTTTCCGGCCATACTTCGCAGTAATAACTTCTTCTACTCCGTACTCCTTATTAAACCAATAATAAAATTGTCGATATGTAGGGATACTATCCTCATTCTCAATTACAATATATTTAGTACCGTCTTTATAACAAATATCTGCCTGAAAGGCATCTCTAATCATCATCTTATACGTATAAACCAGTGTATTCTCTGGGCTTGTAAAATAATAATATTGAACTGCCTTTTTAAAAACTTCTTTTATCTCTTTGGTAACATTAATACCTGTACTCTTTCTTGTCCTTGGTCGACCAGTTTTTTGTTCTCCCCAATTTTTATCCTGACCTTTGTTACCACAATTTCTATAATCAGGAATTAAACTATCTCTTACTTTCCCTCTTTGCCAATAATTCCTTAAATATTTATATACTGTTTGTTTAGAACAACCAAATTTTTCTTTTGCTTGATTAGTTAGCCTTCCTCTCTCATTTCTTTTATAAATACTAGGTTCCAGAGTTACTAAATCTTTTATAATACTCCATGCTTTATCTCTAATAGTAATGTCGGTTTCTTTCAATTCTTCATGATTTATAACTGGAAATAATTCATGAGTCTCGACTTTTTTATATTTTTCACTTACAAAACTCATATAAATATTCTTGATTGTATCGGCAAAAGGGAGAGCCTTCTCATCAAATATATCAATCAAATATGCTATGATATTGCCCTCATCAATCCATAATACTCTGTATATTTTTTCATCATCAATTGCTTTAAATGTTTCATTAACTGATAGCGTAATCACAGTTATCACCTTCTCCTTGATTGAAAGTTATTTCTTGAACACCTAAACTGTTTGGATTTAACTTCTTTACTCTCATATCTACGGAAATGATTTTTCTTGCTACTAGGTGTTTAAAATAATTGATTGATGAACCTACATCTAAATTGTATTTTTCATCAAATTCATTACAGAGGCTAATAAGATTCTTATCAGCTTGTTGAAAATTCATTAAATACTTTAAAAATATTTTGACCAATGTTACATTCTCAATGTCTTCTAAGTAATAATGTTCATATACCCAAGAAATATTTTCAGATAACTCTATAGGAATATCTTTTTCTGTCACAATCCCCCAACTAATTCCCTTTCTCGCCCAATACTCTCTTTCAACTTCAAATTTTTCAATCGTTCTTCTATCTTCTAATTCAATGCTAGGTTTTACAGTTCTAGCAATATATTTAATTTTTTCACCACTTCGAATCGTAAGAAAAAAATCTGTAGTTAATACAACTAATGTTTGTGTATTTGTACAGATAGGATGATTAATTCCTTTCTCTTCTGATATTTTATGTGTTAATTCTCTATTCAAAGGGAATTGTTCACGAATATCTATAACTTCTTTTCTCCATTCTTGCGTGAAAAAATATTTCTCTTCTAAATCGGATAAAAATTCATGCCCCCTATTTGTTTTCCATCCCTTTAATCGATTACTATTTCCTCTTGAAGATACATTTTGTATTGTTAGCCAGGGTTTATAATTACTTAATTCTCCTTGTCCTCTTCCTTCTTTTATATACTTCTCTATTTTTCTCTCAGTCCATTCATTATTACGCTTTGCCATCATCATCCCCCTCTAAAATTCGTTATCATTCCCAGTATGGGACATTATTATGCATACGATACATATGTAGCTTTATAAAAAAGATTGATAAGTTAAAACAAAGTTCGATTATTTAAAATAAAGATTGATTAAAAATTCTTTTTTTACAATTTTGCCCCTTAATGTAAAGCAGGTTAGTTAAATAATAAAAATAACAAGCATTCTATATTGAATGCTTGTTATTTTTATTATTATTTGGTGATGTACTAGAGAATGTTAGTATGCGATTTAATCCTTTTTTAGTAAATGGCATGAAACAATTAAGGATTATCCCCCCTAAACAAACAGTTAATAAAGTTCCAACGCCAATTGGTCCATTAAAAATCATTGCCATTATCAAAAATAAGAGGTAAATGAATGTTCTTGAAATAAATATATTTGTTCTAGTTAATTCTTGTATGATTAATGTTAGTCGATCAACTGGAATTGGTGCGAAATTAGTATGTAAATATGTTGCAGTTCCTAATCCTATAATAACTAAACCTAATCCAAAACAAACAAATTTGCTGTACCATAGTTCGGGTGTAATCAAATTGTGCAATAAAAAAAGCCACATATCAATGCCAACACCTGTTATAAATGCTGTTAACAACCCCAAAAATTCTGGTCTTTGTCTTTGTAAAATCGAATTACCACATATCAATAATAAAGCTATTATTATTTCCCAACTTCCCACAGTAAGCCCCACTTTTAAAGAAAGTCCTACTAAAAGCGCATCAAAAGGTGAAGTTCCAAGATCTGATTGTATTGTGAAAGAAATACCAAGGGTTAATATTAAAATTCCTAATACATAAAGAACATACTTCATTTTTATCAACCTCTTCATTGTTATTTTTGTTGCATTTACAATAAAAATAATTTATATTAAATGTAACTTTAAATTATTGCATTTGCAACAAAAATAAACGATAAGGAGTTCATTATGAAGGAAATTCTTCGTGAAATTGGAATGATTGCAAGGGCGTTAGATTCTATTAGTAATATTGAATTTAAAGAATATGAGCTTACAAAAGGTCAGTATTTGTATCTTGTGCGAATATGTGAAAACCCAGGAATCATTCAAGAAAAGTTATCTGAGATGATAAAAGTAGATCGTACAACAGCAGCCCGTGCTATCAAAAAGCTTGAAATCAATGGATTTATTGAAAAGAAAGAGGATGAATCTAACAAAAAAATAAAAAAACTTTTTCCGACAGAGAAAGGGAAAAATGTCTATCCCTATATTAAGAGAGAAAATGATTATTCCAATACTGTTGCATTAGAGGGATTTTCCGAAAAAGAAGCGGAAACTATTTCTAATCTCCTTCAAAGAGTAAGAAAAAATATAGAAAAAGATTGGGAATTTGTAAAAAAGGGAAATAAGAGGAATTATTGATTATATAAAGGAGCGAACTATTTAAATGACTACAAATATAGAAAAGTGCACCCTTGAAGATATACAAAAACTTCAAGAAATTAGTCATGAAACATTTAATGAGACATTTAAACACCAGAATTCACCCGAAAATATGAATAACTATTTGGAAAAGGCATTTAACTTGAAACAATTAGAAAAAGAATTATCCAATACCTCTTCGCAATTCTTTTTTGTCTACTTTAACAATGAAATTGCTGGATATCTAAAGGTCAATACCGATGATGCTCAGTCTGAAGAAATGGGCGATGAATCACTTGAAATAGAGAGGATTTATATAAAGGGCTCATTTCAAAGACATGGTCTTGGTAAATACCTACTAAATAATGCTATTGAAATTGCAATAGCACAGAATAAAAAGAATATCTGGCTAGGCGTATGGGAGAAAAATGAAAATGCTATTGCTTTTTATAAGAAAATAGGGTTTGTACAAGCTGGATCTCACTCCTTTTATATGGGGAATGAGGAACAAATTGATCTTATAATGATCAAAACACTCATATAACTTTTTTTGAAAGGTAGGTTATTATGTATATTCCAAAGTATTTTAAGGTCACAAATGTTGATGAAATTTGGGATTTTGTTCAAAAAAACTCTTTTGGAACAATCGTCACAACAAAAAAAGAGAAACCAATTGCCACTCATTTGCCTTTAGGGTTAACTAAAAAAGGTGATGATTATTTTATTACTGGACATATGGCTTATGGAAACCCCCAGTGGAGAACATTTGAAACTTGTGAAGATGTTCTTGTAATGTTTCAGGGACCACACTCTTACATCTCTTCTTCTTGGTATGGACATGAAGAAGTTCCAACATGGAATTATCAGGCCGTCCATGTATATGGTAAAGCAAGCATTTTAGATAAAAAGGAATTAATAGAAGAATTAACAACAATGCTGAAAAAATATGAAGGGAATCGAGAAAATCCAGTATTATGGGATAAACTTTCTCCTGATCTCTTAAAAAGTGAAATGAAAGGTATAGTTGGATTTAAGATTAAGGTGGGAGACATTCAGGCTGCATATAAATTAAGTCAGAACAGAAATGAAACAGATTATATCAACATCATTGATAAATTAAAAAATGAAGGAAATCCAGATTCAAAACAAATGGCAGAAATAATGGAAAAGAGATTGAAGTAGCACATATAAGCCCATCTTTATTCAATCTTAGCTACAAAGAAAGAATTAAAGAACGTAACTGCCAAGCTTATGAAGAATTGTATTTGAAGAAAATAGGCTTTAGTTGAAAAACTTAGCACAAAAATGATCGGATTTTTTTATAAAAGGATGATTCAATTAAATATAGAAAAAGCTTGTTTTGATCAATCTTTTTTTCGATACAAGCTTTTTCTATTTGTTCTTTTATCAAGGGCTATTAAATTAATTTAATCAAACTTTATTAAAAGGCTACAACATACACTTATAAAAAAAAGATACCTTATAAAAAGGTATCTATTTCACTTCTTTGTTTTGATATAAATTATGCAGTACTTGTTTTAATTCTGGTTTTATAGAAATAATAGAACGAACCATTTTTACTTGTTGTTCTGCATCTTCCACATTAGAAGCATGCCCTAATTCTAGTAATAATCCTGTTGCAACTGTACCTGTACGATTACGTCCACCAGAACAATGGAAAAATACTTTTTTATCTTGTTCAACAGCTTCCTTGACCGCTGCAATTGCATTTCTTACTGATTCATCTTGTCCTTCTACACCTTCTACGATTGGATAAGCATGACGTTTAATTCCAGCCGGAAACCCTTCTGGTTCTTCTCCACCAGCACGTAAATCAAACACCTCTGAGATCCCGTGCTTGTTTACTGCGTCTTGTATAGCGTCTACTCCACCAATATATACTTTTCCTTTTACTAGTTCGTGATAGTTAGTCATGTTTGTTAGTCTCCTTCAATTATTAGTTAGCAGCAGTTAGATCCGCCACTGATAACCAGGCCTGCACCCTGTTGATCTTCTACATAGTCTAGTGTCAATGTATTTACTAATTCAACAACCTTTGGATCCATTGCAACTTGAATACCGTTTACTGATTCTGTGACATCATTTTCTTGTGCTTCTCCTAAATTAATACCGTAGCTAGGACCACAGCACCCAGCCCCCTCAAATGTAAAACGTAGTGTTGAAACACCGTTTTCTTTCATAGCAGTTTCAATAAACGCTTTTGCTTTATCTGTAATATTCATTTTCATTTCTCCCCTTCATAGTAACTAATTAAAAATGATTTATTTTACTAAATTTTTAAGCTTCTCATACCCTACTATATCTTCCGATTGCCAAGGGATAATAACACAGTTATTTCGTGATTCCTTTTGTACCGCTTGAATCCAATGTATTTCAGACTGCGCTCTTCCTCTTAACACGGAATCGTTTGTATGTGTTGCGTAAAAACTTTGATTGATAACCCACCATTTTGGAGTAATATCCGCACGTTTTAAGTCTTCTTGTAGACGGCTTGCTTCATGGACTGGTGTTGCTTCTGCAAGTGTTACAATTACAACGCTTGTTTCTTCTGTATTACGCAAACGTGGTAATAAGTTTTTCACAGACCGTGGTACTTCACCCGTAGAACGTGCAATTTCCTTATGATACGTTTGTGCTGCATCTAGTAACAATAATGTATGACCTGTTGGTGCTGTATCAATTACTACAATTTCATCATTAGCTCTTTCAACAATATCGGCCAAAGCACGAAAGACTGCAATCTCTTCCGTACAAGGAGAACGTAAGTCCTCTTCAAGATACGCTAAACCTTCTTCATCAACTGTATCTTTTGCTTGCTCTATGACTTCCTTACGATAGTTTTCAACTTCTACTTTTGGATCAATTCGACTTATCGTAATGTTTCCTTGTTCTCCATGCATGACATAATCAATATGTGCTGCGGGATCAGTTGTAGTTAGGTGTACATGGTGTCCTTTTTCCGCCAGGCCTACTGCAATTGCTGAAGCTACCGTAGTCTTTCCGACACCACCTTTTCCCATTGTAAAAATAACTCGTTTTCCTGATTCTGAAAGATTAGTAATCAATGTCTGAAGTGAAGGAATAGAGACGTTATTTGTTTCTTCATCCGAAATCGAGAGATTTTCCATTGGTTGAACCAGTTTTCTCATATTCTCTATCCCAGTAACATTAAACGGTACTAATGGAATTTCATAAGTAGGAAGATTTTTTAATTCTTCCACCATGTTTTCTAACGCGCGTGATTGCCTCTTAAACAGTGCATTTGAGACATTATCATTTTGCATATAGTCTTTCAAAATCCCATTTACAAGTAGAAATTGATTACTAACACCAATTTCTTTTAATTCATGTGCCGCTCGTTCTGCTTCTTGTAATGGAGAACTATCTGGTCGTGTAACAAGCAATAACATCGTTTGATTCGGATTAGATAGTGCCTGAACCGTTTGACTATATAACTCTTTTTTATCACCAAGTCCTGCTAATGGTCCTAAACAAGAAGCCCCATGAGTACTTTCTTCCAGGAAACCACTCCAAGCCGTAGGAAGTTGAAGAAGACGTAACGTATGACCTGTTGGTGCTGTATCAAATATAATGTGATCGAATTTTGATGTTAATTCTTTATTTGTAAGTAACGTAGAGAATTCATCAAATGCAGCCATTTCTACTGTGCAAGCACCAGATAATTGCTCTTCCATCGTTGCAATAACAGCATCAGGGAGCTTTCCACGGTATGGACCAACAACACGTTCTTTATATTCATGTGCTGCTGTTTCAGGATCTAAGTTTGCTACTTGTAGATTTGGAACACTTGGAATTTCTTTTGGTTTATTCGTAAGTTCTATTTCGAACACATCTTGTAAATTAGAAGCGGGGTCAGTACTTATTAATAAAACTTGTTTCCCCATATCAGCTAACGTAATAGCTGTTGCACATGCAGTAGATGTTTTTCCTACTCCGCCTTTACCAGTAAAGAACAAAAATGGTGTGAATGCTATTGTGTTTGGATTATATAAGTTTGTCATTGCCTTTCACTTCTTTCTCTATTTTTTCACGTTTAACTTTAAACGTACGACTGGCTTTTGACTCAACTCTTCTACTGTTATATCTGTTAATTGTGTAAGTTCTTCATTTGTCAGGTGACTTTTTTCTTTTACTACTTTTTCATCTACCAAAGTTACAGGCAACACGTCTGGTCCTTTATCTGTTAATAGCTGACTAATAACAACATTATTGGCAAATGCATCTGGTTCACTTGCCAAATTATAACGAGTCACATCAATTCCTTTATTCTTCAAGTTGTTAACAGCAACTGAAATACGAATTAACTCTGGATCAACACTTGGACCGCAGACTCCAGTAGAACAACACATTGCAGGATCAAAAATTTCAATCTTTTTCATCTCTGATTTCTCCCCTTCTTTATAAAAAAGCCGAGAAAGAATTCTCGGCCTATTTTATTTTCAATTATTCTCCTGTTTCAGCATACTTTTTAATGCGTGCGCCAATTTCATCACGCACTCTTTGGAATACAGACCATTCTTGACCCGCTGGATCATCAAATCCCCAGTGAACTCGTTTTACATGTGGTGGTGTTGTCGGACATACATCATTTGCGTGACCACAAAGTGTTACAACTAAATCTGCTTTGTCTAAAATATCACGGTCAATGATATCAGATGTTTGGTCCGTAATATCAATGTCTACTTCTTTCATTGCTTTAATTGCATTCGGATTTACTCCGTGTGCCTCAATACCAGCAGAAAGTACATTCCATTTGTCACCTAAATATTTTTTACCCCAAGCTTCTGCCATTTGGCTGCGACATGAGTTTCCTGTGCATAAAAAGTAAATTGTTTTCTTGTTTTCCATGGTAATTCCACCTTTATTATGAATGTGTATTTTTATTGTGTTTGAAAGTATTTACGCTGGAACCAAAGTGCGACATTTACAAGTGCTATCATAACTGGAACTTCGACTAAAGGCCCAATAACTGCTGCAAACGCTGCACCTGACTGAATTCCAAATACACCTACAGCTACCGCAATCGCTAATTCAAAGTTATTACTTCCAGCTGTAAACGCTAATGTTGTTGATACCCCGTAACTTGCACCAATTTTTTTGCCCATAAAGAAAGAGACAAAGAACATGATTACAAAATAAATGAGTAATGGAATTGCAATACGTACAACATCAAATGGTACGCTCACAATCACTTCTCCTTTTAGAGAGAACATCACAATGATTGTAAATAGTAATGCGATTAAAGTAATTGGACTAATCTTTGGAATGAATACTTTTTCATACCATTCTCGTCCTTTCGTTTTTACAAAAATCAAGCGTGTTAGCATCCCTGCGATGAATGGAATTCCTAGATATATAAACACTGATTTTGCAACCTCTGCCATTGTTATATCTACAACAGCACCTTCAATTCCTAACCATTCTGGAATAACTGTTACAAACACATAAGCATATACTGAGAAAAATAACATTTGGAATACAGAGTTAAATGCCACTAATCCTGCCGCATATTCTGTATCTCCTTTTGCTAAGTCATTCCATACAATAACCATCGCAATACAACGAGCTAAACCTATCATGATTAAGCCCACCATATATTCTGGCTTATCTGGTAAGAATATAACAGCCAAAGCAAACATTAAAACAGGACCAATAATCCAGTTTTGTACCAGTGATAATACTAATACTTTTACATCTTTAAAAACGCGCCCCATCTCTTCGTAGCGAACTTTTGCAAGTGGTGGGTACATCATTAAAATTAGGCCAATCGCAAGTGGAATAGACGTCGTTCCTACCTGTAAACTATTCATTCCATCAACGAATCCAGGTGATAGATATCCAACTCCAATCCCTACTGCCATCGCAAGAAAAATCCATAGGGTTAGATATCGATCTAGGAAAGACAGACGTTTTTTCCCCGTGTTGCTCATCCCTCTCACTTCCCTTTCTAACTATTTATTAACAACCACACCGGAGTGTAGGATTGCTCTTCACAATTTGTTTAATTTTCTCTGTTTGGTCTGGTACATGTGCTAAAATATCTTCTAAAAGCGTGTATAAATCACTTGCTTGATTTAAAGAATAATAAATCCACTGACCTCTACGCTCTTCCTGCACTAAACCTAAATCCTTTAACTTTCGAAGATGCTGACTGATAGAAGGTTGACTCATATCAAATACTTCGAGAAGTTCACAGACACAGCATTCACGTTGCTTAAGGATTGATACAATTGTTAATCTTGTTTTATCTCCTAATAGTTTCAATAATTGAGATGCTCTTGTTACTTCTACAACTGTTTTTTCCATATCTACACCTACCTCATTATAATTACATAAGCATATGCTTATATGTTGTGTAAAAATAAAACGTATTATTCCTTCAAATTAACTTATTCTCACTTTCGAAATAAGTATATAACTATTCGCTTATATGTTCAACTGAAAACTCTCACCTTTACAGAACCTTTACATTCGATTTCCTTTTTTAAAATTTGTGCTCTTTTTCTTATCCCAAAAGATATAAATGATAAATCCTATAGGTCCTGTTAAAAAGATAAATATCAACCATATCAGAAAATGTTGCTTACTAATTTTATTTTTTCGATATTCGAGCGTAACATATGCACACATGTAAATTATTAAAAGGTACATACCTACAATTAGCAATTGATCTAACGAGCTTGTCCCCCCATTCTTTTTAATAAATAATTCTTGTGCATTTTCAAAACCATATCATAAGTAAATAATTATATGTTTATATAAATGGTACCAAAAAATTTTTATCAATGCTATTTATCTAAGAAATCGTACCATAGCAATACACACATAAATGAGTATAGTTTTTTGTGGTAAAATATACCTAAAAGGGGGGTGCGTATGAAAATTACCATTGGTAATGATATTAAAATTACAACGGTTCCAGATGAGTCAGGATTAAGTACTGAATCAGTATATTATGTTTATGAATGGTTTATTAAAGAAACGAACCAAGTCTTTTATATTGGTAAAGGTAAAGGACAACGTTATAAGCAAGAGAAAAATAATCCATACTTTTTAAGAGTTAAAAATCACTATGATTGTGACACTCGTTTTGTGAAAGAAAATCTCACTGAATATGAAGCATTAATCTTAGAAGAGAGCTTATTTAGTCAAAGAGAAAAAGAGGGCCACGTTTTAACGAACGTGATAGTTCCAAATGCCCTCGGTGCGAATGAAAGACCAGATAATTATGAATTTATGAAAACTCCTGTTATTAAAGTAAGTAGAGTAGATAAATATTACTTTAATAAGGAAGATGTCCATTACGATGAAATTGACATGGATAAGCTTTTAAAATCCCATATTTACAAGACAACTTTTTATGGAATTGCTCCATTATATGACGATTCAATTAATGGATTTGTTAATCAAGAAAAAACTGAAGATATAGTAAAACCTCTAATCCAAAAGGTAAATGATTTTATAGAGAAAAAAGGTGGAAAGACTTACAAATCCCCTGCCAAATCTGCTAAGAGTTTAATCTTTTATGGTCAAATTACTTACGAGAGTTATTTCACCTATAAAACTAAAGGGTATGACGTATATCATTTAGTTGACGTTCTAAAATACATCGATAGATACTAACAGATTCTTTCATTTAATTTCTAAAATTCGAAATGATAAATAACTACATAATAAAGAGGTATTTACATAGGCATTTCATCTAATTTTGTAAATACCTTTTTATACACTTTTGATACAATATTATTTATTCTCCAGATAATAATTTCTCCATGATCATCACATCAACACGCTCGCCGTCCATTATTCCCTGCTTTTCAAACACTCCTACTTCACGATAACCCATTTTACGATATAGTCCTTGCCCTAGATTATTAAAAGAAAAAGTAAATAAAACAAATTTATAGAATTCATTTTGCTGTCCGGTCTTTTCTAAAGCCAAAAGTAATTTTTGTCCCAAACCTTTTCCACGATATTCTCTCTTTATGTATATAGATAGTTCACCTACACCCCGATAAGCATATCTATGACTATATGGATTAATGGAGGCCCAACCGACAATATGTAAATTCTCTTCCATAACAATTACCGAATATCTATTTTCTCTTTGAAATAGCCATTCCATCACATATTTATCTGTTTTTATTTCTGTCTCTAAAGTTGCAATACGATCCTCGATACCCTCATTATAAATAGCCATAATTTCTTGTACATCTTGTTCGGTTGCTCTCCTAATCTCCATACATATCTCCCCCTAATATCTCTTATTTATCTCATAAATTTCTTAGAAAATTTATTAATTTAATTAGGTTGTCTCAATTCTTGATAAGCTTCAAGGAAACTCTGATAAGTTTTCTTTCCTAAACTGTTTTTTTCAAGTCTGAACATATTTTGAAAAACATAATCTTTTGCATTTTCAACATTACATTGGTGGGCATTCATTATTAATCTTAGATAGGATAAAAAATAGTCTTTTTTTAAATTACCCGCATGATTAATAATCATTTTATTGTGTTCTCCTTTCAAACTTAATTATTCTGTAAGGAGGCGTAATATAAATTACTACTCCTTACAGTCAGTCGCCTTAACAACAAGATTCTGTACCACAACATGAATCATCTACTTTATTAGGCTTTAAATTCACACTACAAACACCAGTCTCTGGCAAATCAAGTTCTACTTTTTCAGCTGCCTCATAATCACCAGTAAGGTAAGCAACTATAGATCTAACTTGTTCATAGCCTGTCGCCATAAGGAATGTAGGTGCTCTTCCATAACTTTTTGAACCTACAATATAGAAACCTTTCTCTGGGTGTCGAAGCTCTTTTTCACCATGTGGACGAACAGTGCCACAACTATGAAGGTTAGGATCGATTAGTGGTGCTAAAGCCCCTACACTTTCTGTAGCAGTATCAATAGAAGTACGTATTTCACTTATCATAGATAAGTTAGGGCGATTCCCTGTATTTACAATCATCTCCCGGACATCAGTAATTTTTATTTCTTTCTCATCTTGATGACCTACAATGTCCATTCCATTTTTTGTACTAACTACGTATTGAATTTTATATGGTGTCATTACTTCCACGATTCCTTCATCAACCAATTGATGAATGCGGCTACCTAAGGTTCCACGTGCTTCAAGAGCATCTTTTTCCTCTCCCCCGTATGCTTCTTCCACACGTTGCTTTCTCATAATCCATACAATCTTAGTCCCTGGATAGGATTTCTTTAATTTTGCCAACTCTAATAAAGCATTGATTGCAGAATGACCACTTCCAACAACAGCTACATGCTTATTGGCATATCGCTTTTGTTCGTTTCCTAAAATATCTGGAATACCATAAAAAATATGCTCGTTAAGGGATTTCTCTTCTTTCAACCAGATACCATTAGAATTTGCCGGATTTGGATTTCCCCACGTACCTGAAGCATCTAATATCGCTCTAGCTTCATAAACTTGAAGTACGCCTTCTTTTTCTGTATAAATCATAAATGGCATTTTTTCACGATTCGTTGTTTTCATTTTATCTGTATCTTTCTTACCTATAGATAGTACTTTAGTATTCAAATGGATAAATGGTTTAATTTCTGGAAGGTTCGCAAGCGGTTGTAAGTATTGTTCTACAGTTTCTCTTCCTGTTGGTAATGCGTTTATGTCTGGTGATTCCCAGCCATGTTGTTCAAGAAGAGCTAGGGCTACTTTATCTATGTTATATTGCCAAGGTGAGAATAACCGTACATGGCCCCATGTAAGAATGTTTGATCCTATTTTTTCTCCCACTTCTAATAAGATAAATGATTCACCATGTTTTGCTAAATGTGCAGCTGCAGCTAAACCTACAGGACCTCCCCCAATAATGGCGACTGGTAACTGTTTTAATCCTTGCACATCGATATTGCTTTGTAATGTTTGATTGTCTGTTCCACAACAATCTTGCACTTTGAATGAAAGTTGAATAGGTTTCATGAAAAAACCTCCTAATTTTCTCTGAATTTTTAAGTGTAAAATATTAATTTAATTATTTAAATCAAAATAAATTGATTTAAATGCCAGAACGATTATTCAAGTTTAATCATTTATAAAAAGCTGTATTAATCAAAAAAAATTGATTTAAAATATATTAAAATGCTCTTTCGTCCCAATCAAAATTATGACATAGGACGAAATATACAGCATAATTGCTCAGATAATAGTGCATCTACTTCTTTTTTATTAATGTTATAGTAACTCCATGTTCCTTTTGTTTCTTTCGTAATAAGGTTCGCATCAAGTAAAAGTTTTAAATGGTACGAAAGTTTTGATTGTGGCAATTCAAGAACACCAGTTAAATCACATACACAAGTTTCTCCACGCTGACACAATTCGTACAAAATGTGTAACCTTTTTTGATCTGCCAATGCTTTAAACTTCTTTTCATACGTTTCAAAGGATTGGGTAGTTGATTGAGTGTACAATTTAATTTCTTTCATGGTAATTTCCTTTCATCAATTTTTTTTGATGTTTTTATTGTATGTTAAAAACCTTTACTTTACAACATATAAATCAAAATAAATTGATTTATTATATAATACAAAATAAAAAGCATGACATTAATCTGCATGCCTTTTACTTTTTAGTTAGTTAAACTAAAACCTAATCGATAATTTCTCCATTCTTGTACAACATATTCAAAACAGAAAATAAAGCATTTTTCTCCTATAAATACTTATACTACTACCTCAAAATACTTTATTGTTAAATATATCAAAAAACACTTATAATATTTTATTCTGCAGATATAGGTAATCCTTGTTGGCTACCATTTTCCATCCATACAGATATAATATATTCATCGTCCTTTGGAGCAACCCATTCATTTTTTGCTTGATTTAAGTTCCCCCAACTATAACGCTCTAATAAATTGGAATTCTTATGATCTATTTCTTCTTGTAGTACTATGCCATAAGAAGATTTAATAATATTTAATAACCCTAAAGGCATCTCTTGTAGCTTTTTATCTTTCAAATATTCATATGCTGCAAATGATTTTGAACTTCCTTTTACATAATCATGGGGCATTTCTTCTTCAAAAGTGTATTGAAAAACAAATTTTTTGTTATTTTTAATCTCGCAAAGCTTTTCTATTTTATGATTCAAAGTTAACACTTTCTTTAACGCTGCAACCGTTTTGGTCTCTCCTTTTTTATTAAATTCAGTTATATCATAATCATGTATACAAGTATATTTTATTCCAAAGTTATTAAGCACATTTAGAACTATATACATTGTTCCCTTACCTGCACAATTAACTACTGAAGTTCTATCATATATTTCTCTCTCTAGCTCGCCATTAATAACTAGTTTTTCCCCAATTAATTTTAGTGCAATTACCTCCGTGTCTCCCTCCACTAAAATAACATTTTCAGCAAAGAATATTTCATTTATATATGGATTAAAGCGCAATAATGCTTGGAATTTTTCTTTTTCTTGGAGAGGAAGTCCATATATATTTGAATCAACTTGATTTGCTATAACATTTTTTTCATGATTTAAAGAGAGCTTTGCTAGCGTTCTATGTGGCTTTGCTAAATCAATAAAATTTGGAGAATGAGAAGTTGCTAATACTTGGAAAAAACCCTCATCTGCTAAACTATACAGTGTTTCTTTAAACACTCTTGCCAAGTGAGGATGTAAATATAGTTCTGGCTCCTCTATAGCTATAATTAAAGGTCTATTTATTCCTTTTTCCTCACCCTGATATTTTTTCATATACATTTTAAAACCTTTAAGAATTGATAGCATAAAAGTACGTTGTACACCATTACCTTGATGAGTCAGAAGAGTTTCTAAGCCGTTGTAATCAAAATTTGGTTTTAATGATGTACTGACTATTTCATCTAAAGGATTTATATCGACATTAAACTTAATCTTAGTTGCAGTCACTTCCTTCAAAAATCCTTGAACCTCTTCTTCAAAATATTGAATCCTCTCATTTTCATGAGAATTAATTTTATCCTGTAAAAGTTTCGTTTTTTCTTGTGCCTCCTTATATTCATCGAGTCCTTTTATCACATCTTTATATAGAGCATATAAAGTTTTCATATAAGGCGAGTTATCCTTAATATCATCACTTGCATTCTTTACCGCAGGAATATATATAACTTCTGGGAAAGCACTTATAAAATGTGTACCATTGTTTCCCCCACCCATCTTACCATTCCAGCCTTCTTCTCCTAAATCGTGTTCTTCATTTCCTGTCAATTTTGAAGCTCTCTCAACTTTTTCCCCATATGTATATATAGATCTGACTATAAATTTACCTGAAGGTTCATGGATAGAAGCTCTTATTCCATGAAGGTTAATCTCTGCTTCAGTCAACTCTGAAAATGTGGCATGAAAGGTAATCGGGGTAGATGTATCATGCCTATAATATAAATTTTTATCCAGCTTTGAGTTACTTGATCCAAAGGTACATAGAGCTTCTAAAACAGTACTCTTACTGCAATTATTCGGCCCTATTATAATCGAAATATTTTCTATATCCAAACTTAGTTCCTTTATACCTTTAAAATTTCTAATCGTTAATTTAGTTAACTTCACTAATCTCCCTCCTCTATTATCAATATATTATCATTTTTCTCTCGAAAAAAGTTTTATTTTTAAAAATTTTCAGTTTATTTATATGTTTTTATTACATTAAAATTTTTTTATTTAAAACTCTGAGCATAATAAAAAGCATGACAATTATATATCATGCTTTTTATTATGTATTTTTTTCTCTTACCTTCACAATAAGACTACAACTTTGTTTTGAATTGTACTACTTTCTTAATGTATAACTTTGTTGTAAAGTCCATAACTTTGTTGTAAAGTCTACAACTTTCTTGTATAGTCCACGACTTTGTTGTAAAGTCTACAACTTTCTTGTAATTATACAATAGCGTTTATCTCACTTTCTCTATTGCTGGAATATAATCGTTTAACAGTAAATCATCTAGACCCTTTCCAAGATTAATATCCCAACTTGCATAATTAATACTTATCCCTTCTTGATAAAGCGCTTGCGCACATTCTAATAACGACCGCTGGACATCTGAATTTGTAATCATATCCATATCTAAAGCGAACGTCGCCTGTTTAACTCCCATTTTTTTAAATGGTTCAATTAATATTCTCCATACTTTAACCCCAGGTATTGATACAACTGTGGTACCATACATTACTTTTTCCTCATTTGTTAGAAGCTCCTCTAAGTTTTCAGCAGAAATATCAGACTTTAGACTCCCTTCTGAAATCCATACATTATCCTTTTTTATTAGTTCTCCACGTTCCAAACTTTTCAACTCTCGACTAGGTACTGCTACATGTATTGGCAATGGGTTCCCAGCTCCTGTTCCATGGAATTTCCCACCTGAGCTGATCCAAATATATTTACTTTCTAACTTTAATTGTACCTCACCTAATTTTTCACCTTCATAATTAATTTCATACCATTCTTTAGCATCGATTTTACCTTTAAATATAGACTCTATCTTCCCATTGATTTTATAGGTCACCTCTATAACATTGGGTTGCTCAATAACTTCTGCATTAAAGCTTGGTTTATGATTTTTTACAACTGTCATATATTCAGGATTATCAATTCTACATTGAAAACCGCATATCTGATTATATATATTTCTCTGCGGTATTAATAAAGAATCTCTCCTTCCTGCAAACGTAAAATATCTTCCACCCTTTGTTTCTTTTGCATAAAATCCTGGAATTCCAACAATATAGCTTGTTTTCCCCCCTACTTTTTTTATTAGCTCTTTCGTAGTATCCCAAGGTTTAATAGGAAAACTTTTGTAATTTCTAACATTTATTACTTCTCTTGTAATCCTACGTTTTGATCCCATTAACATTTTAATATGTTCATCTCGCACGTCTAAAAATTCTAAGAATACAGTATAAATAATATCAAGGTTGTAATCATTTTTCTTCCTATGTTCCTTAATCATCTGATTTTGAGAAAAGTCATATCCCCTTTTTTGATCTTCAGCTATTATATGTAAATAGCCTGCTTCCCCGAATACTGTTTCAGATGAAATTCGTCCACATATTATTTTAGTTTCAGAATCATTAACCATGCACCATCCTTGTTTACCACATATAGGGCACGTTGTTCTATAATATTCAAACCACCTCTCATTACTCCCCTTATTCATGCTTCTTACTGGCCTTAATATTCTACTTGCTGCTAACTTTTCAATTGACATCACATATCTCCTTTCCCCTTGAGCAAATAAAAAAGCCCTTTGGAATACGGAGGTTAAATACCACACAAACGTGTAATTTAATCCGTAACCCGAAGGGCTTCATGTAATCACTAGAAAATAAAAAAAATCAACAAGTTATAATAAGAATATACTAAAAATTCTTTATTTAATCTAGAGGTTAATTATAATATTATTAAACTCCACACTATAATTATACATGGGCATCTCACTGCTCAACCCCTTTTCGACCTTTTGAAGCGAGAACTTCTTCGGAATTAGATACTATTTTAGCAATCTATATTTACTAAGCTATAAGGGTCCTCCTTATTAACCGTTCACTAATGTTTTTCTGCTTACTTTTTTTGGTACAGTATACTCTCTACTAACCAATTAATTGCGCTATTAAGCGCAATATTGTTAACCATAATCCGTTTCCTGTAAACAATCATCATAACATTATATTTTGTTCAAAATTAATTAATTCTACCCAAAACCACTTTAGAATAAGGACTATAAAACAGTCATATAATTATCAATCTCATGTTGATACCAACAGAAAATCAATACACCTCACCTATATTTGACATTGATATATCAACTGAGATTAACATATCAAATGAAGCGCACCAACTTTATCACTAGTATCCATCGGTTAACATCAACATAACATTAACAAGCGATTACTTATCAAAAACGTTTGCACCTATCTAAACTTCAAAATCTATATTAGTTGAACATTAGTCCATTGCAACAGATTGCACGGAAATAAGTTAATTAATAAACTATCTATAAAGATGTTGCAATGCTAGTAAGACATAAAAAAGAAAAACCCTGAAACTATCAATCTCATGTTGATACCGACGGAAAGATAACTGGTTTTTAATCTATCATTTGTTATTAACATGTTAACTGATTGTTTTCTTTTGTTATCAATATCATTTTGAATGAGGTTGACATAACATTAACAATAAGGTGTCAAAAAGAATAATCGTTTAAAGTTTTCAAGATTTCACAATCTAAATCGGTTGAATTTTTTCTTCTGCTGCAGTTTTCTCGAAGTGAATCTAGTGACGATTTATCCTAAAAAATGTCTCGACACCATCAAAACATAGTTAAAAATTTAATCAGGATAATAAATGATGACAGTATCTTACCCTTTATTTATCATTGACATATAGTCTAAAAACAACACATAGAAAGGAATACTGTCTATATTGTTAATGTCATATCAATAATTTTTATTTAACATTAATATGACATTAACAATTAAGTAGTTGAAATACGCATAAATACAGATCTCGGGTCTTCGAGATCTGTATTAGTTATAAATTTTTCTACTACCACAGATTTCTAACGAAAAACCAAAAAACACTCTAAAAGAACTATAATTGCACTTAGAAACTAACAAGAACTCCATACAATTGATAGTTTCTTATTAGTGACACCGAAAAATTAACAGTTTTTCCTTTGTCTATCATTGATATATAACCTGAAATTAACATGTTAAGCAATTGTTTTCATTTGTTATCGATATTATTCTGATTGATATTGATATAACATTGACATTAAGGTGTCAAAAAGGAGAAGTGTTTATAGCTTTCAAGATTTCAAAAACTATATTGGTGAATTTTTTCTTCTGTGACGGTTTGCTTGAAGCGAATCTAGTGATGATCTATCCTAGAAGTTGTTTTCACACTATCAAAAAATAGTTAAAATTTAATCACAATAACAAATGACGACAGTAATTCAATGCTTTTCAGCCTTTGTTTATCATTGATATATAGTCTAAAGGCGATACGCAGAGAGAAATACTGTCTATATTGTTAATGTCATATCAACAATTTTCGTTAAACATTGATATAACATTAACAATTATGTAGTTGTAATACGAATAGATGCAGATCTTGGGTCTTCGAAATTTGCACTAGTTAAAAATTTATCTACCACAACAGGTTTCTATTGAAAAATTAAAAAAAGAAAACATCCTAAAAGAATACTAATTATGGCTAGAAGCTAATAAGAATTCCATACAATTGATAGTTTCTTATTAGTAACATAACAAAATTAACAGTTTTCTCTTTATTTGTAATTGACATGTAACCTGAGATTAACATGTTAATAGGGCTAATTATCTATTAACAGTAGTGTCACATCAACTATCATCCCTACATATTGACATAACATTAACAATTATTGCTTCTAAAGTTGAAAATATACATACAAATAGAGTTTTAGATTCTGCATCTATTAAAAGGCTTTTTTCTATAGCAAAATTCACTGGATAAATCGGAGAAGATATCATTCTTGAAAGTATTTTGATAGTAACCAAAAACAATAAATCACTTTTTATTACTTCCGATTTAAAAGTGGCAATTGTATGAATCAATTTTGATTATATAGAGATCACTTGTAAGGGGTGATACCCCCTAGAAAAAGTGAGTTTATATTAAACCACATAAAAGTACTTCAACAACCTATAATAGCCTTCACGTGCATTCTAAAGACCTACTGAAACCAATTAACTATACCGTTCTTGGTTTTCTAATACCGAGTATCATAAATTACAATAAATATAGGCCTTTATTTACTATTAGTATGGGCTTTTCGCTTTAGATTTATACATACTTTTTAGTTTTTAAGTCTTTAAGTTTAATGCTATATCCTTATAATTTATTTACAAATCACTAATATTTTCTTATCATTAATATATTGTAGACTAATTTGTTAATTTCATAGCAACAATAATCATTAATAACTAACGGATTATTAACTGGGTATTAGCAATAGTTAATTCCAAACCCTTATTTATCAACTTCATGTCAACAAGTGGCGCTTTATATATCAATGACACATTTCATGTGAATGTCAATCGACAAAGGTATTGAGGTTTATATCGTCGAAAGACACTTAACATGTCAATCTCACTTTATATGTTAATTCCATTTTGCTATGGCCATTATATTTCAAGGAGGTACAACGATGATTGAACAAGATAACAAAAATACAACTGAACATATGGAGTCAAATAATACAAACTCTAGTCATGAAGATACTTTTGAAAAAGCTTGGCGAATAACAGAGTTTTCAAAACTAGTAGGCCGACATCATAACACTGTATACAATTGGTTCAATATCCTAGAGGAAAAGGGGTTACACGGAACATTAAGAACCAATAATACAAATGAAAAGCTATATAACACACTGGATTTAGACATAGCTTTATTTATCAAGCTAAAAAGGGATGAAAAGTGGTCGCTAGATGCAATTATTGAGCTTTTACCACATCAATTTGAACTAAGACCAGTTTCTCCAGAAAATCAAACCAGTGAAGTCTCAACCCAATTAAACATGCAGGAAGCTGCAGCGACTATTGAAAAAATAGTAGAGCAAAAGATTCAAATGCATTTACAAAACATTGAATTAGAGTATCAAGGAAAGTTTGAAGAGGCTATACGTGCAGTGCTACCTGAACCAGAAGACCCTGAAAAGTTAAAAGAGCGCCAAAGACAAGAAAGACTAGATAATATAATTATTCAACATAGAGCGCGTACAGAGTTAAGAAAACAAGCTGAAAACGAGTGGAATACACAGCCGGAAGAAACTCGTATAAAAAAAGTTGGTTGGTTTAAAAAAGAGGAAGATCTTGCGAGAAAACAACTTTTCATAGAAAACTATATTGATGAGAACATGATTGAATACATGAAAAATGTAATGAAAATAGAAAAATAAGCCTGGAAGATTCCAGGCTTATTTTTTATTTAGTTCCGAACATCTTATCTGGATCCATAAATGCCGCTAATTCTTCATCATTTTGCGCTTGTGGCTCTTCATCTTTAACTGGTTCTAATTCAAAGTAATCACCAAAGTCAATATTGAAATCATCATCCGAGTCTTGCGCTTCAATAGTATTAATTTGAGACTTTGTATATTGAATTTGACTTTGTTTTTCTTTAAATTCATTATATTCTTCAACTAATCCTTTTGATAAACGTGATGGTAGTGCATCTGTCTTATAGAAAGTATACACGCTGCCCATAAAGTCATTTTTACTCACTAAATAACCATTAAAAACAGTTCCATTGATTGGTAGTTTATTTGTCACTTCTACTTTTGCATCATCCATAAATGAGTCATCAATGTTCTTCTGTTCATCTAAAATTGCTAACATACCAAAATGATGTACCTTCGATGCCTCTAAATCTCCATTTTCATTTGTCTTCATCAGGTCAATAGGGTGATGGAATGAGCTTCCTTTCAATGATTCTGAGAACATATCTACAATTTCTTCACTGTTTTCAATTTGATTCATATTACGTGAAATCTTATTAATTACTAAACAGCCTGTTCTTTCTAGTAAAATTCGTTTAAAGTCCTGAGAATCTAGAATTACTGATGTTCCTGAACCATTTGCAGCTGTATTTAACTCATGAATAATATCTCCAATGCGTTGATTTGCATAGTCGCGTGAGTTTCCAATGCCTTTTTTCTCATTTTCGTTTAATCCCTTAAACTCATCATAGAAGTGTTGGTTATCTGCAAATACAACAAATGCAACGCCTTTCGCTGGATCATTAGCTAACTTCCAAATTTCTTGTGAAAATTTATTCACCTGTCTTAGTACATCAGGCCCATCCGCCCTAACTGGAAGTGTAACTACAATACCCATTTTAATGAAATCTTTACGCTCAATAGCATTATTGAAAGCAATTCTTGCATACTTTTGTTGATTTTTTATTAATTCTTCTCTAGGAATTTTCATTGCCATACTTTTAAGTTCTTCAGCAATTACAGGTTTATTATGAAAAGCGGAGAATTCTTCAATTGCTTGAATAATTGTAGATGTACCTGTACCACCGCCTAAACCTGCAAAAAATAGTACTAATTCATCAGTTGGTCTAACACGTTCCGTTATAAATTCTTTTAATTTATCTTTAGCTTCTTCATTAGATTCTAAAACCTTTACAGCACGCTCAGGATTCTTACCCAAACCACCTAATTTTAGTGAAACTTGGTTACTTTTCGGCACATTTTTCAGTTCAGCTAAATCCCCATCATTACTATTCAAGGCTAGGCAATTATAAACTGCTGTACCGTCTGTATGCTTATACTCAGCAAACTTATCTACCATTCTAGTTCCAGCTTGACCAAAACCAACCATAGTCATTTTCACAGCTACTTCGTTTTTCAGAAAGTTTTTTGCCATTATTTTATCTCTCCCTTATTCTCATTACTTTTTTTACGTTTCCCTAATTCAACTAATACTTGTTGTCCCCTAATAGTTGAAATTAAAAACTTATACGGATGCATAATTTTTTCTGTTATTAATGACATTGAAGCTAAAGTAGCAACACTACCTTCTGCCGATCTTCTTGAAATGTTAGTTCTTTCAAGTTCTAATGAATAGGATTTACCCTTAGGTTTCTTTACTCTCCTATCAATAACAACACTTTCTACTATTTCATTTATTGAGATTCCTCTCATATACTTTGTCTCTTGGTATTGTTTGTTTACTTGAGATCCTATGTAATGAAATACATTGTAGAGTATTTCGTCTCCTTCAATAATGTCTGCAAACATTTCCACAACTTCTTCAGTGAATTTGTTTTGTTTATATTTTTCACTTAATACCTCGTTCAAGTTGTCCCCCCCTTAAAACGTTGGTTAATTATTCCTAAAAATATATTACATCATTGCAAGACGTATATCAAGTCATTATATATAAGACTTATATAATATTTACAAAATGTAAAATTGAAACAATGTCCTATATATCAACATCAAATATATAAGACGTATATGAAAGTCGTT
>NZ_JBMOWC010000059.1:0-28768 GCF_049310765.1 Bacillus sp. PSXD-155
TAATCTCAGCTTTCAAATCGGCATCTACATCTGGACGATTCATTTTCTTTACTAAATCATAATACGTGCTTCGAGGAATAGTAGCTAGCTCCACGAGTGCCTTGACCGAATATTTATGCCTTAATTCATAGACTACTTGCGCTTTGTCTTGTTTTGTGATTTTTCCTTGTTTTGAACTAAGGCATTTAACTTTTTTAAGTACTCATTTTCCATCTCAAGCTGTTTAATGCGTGCTTCAAGTACTTCGACTGACCCTTCAGCTAAAGGTTGTTTTAATTGTTTATTTGAATCTTTTTTCATGGATGGACGCCCCTTTTTCTTAGATTGAAGGGCATCAATTCCTTGTGTTTCGAGCTGTTTTTTCCAAACAGAAATCGTTGAAGGGGCAGGAATATTAAAGATAGCTGCCGTCTCAAATAAGGACATACCGTTTTCAATCATAAAGTTTAGTACGTCTAGTTTAAATTGTTGTGTGTAATTTGTACATCGTTTTAGAAAAGCTTCCAGACCATTCTGTTTATATTGGTTTACCCAATTCAAAATGATTGTGTCACTTATACCGAGCGATCTACCCATTTCTCGATAACTTTCATTTCCGTTCAAATAACGTAGAACGATTTGTATTTTTTCATCAGCTGTAAATTTAGCCATAGAAAAACTGCACCTCCAATTGTTAGACTGTGTCTAACAATTGGGGTGCAGTTCAAAACAGCTCTTCTTTTTATGCATTATGGTACAGGATGCCCATTAGAGCTTTCGAAAATTGTAAACCATTGTTGACGGTCTAAGTTAACGTTTGTAGCAAGAGCAGCCGTTTTTACGCGATCTAATTTACCAGAGCCAACGATTGGCATCATATTAGCTGGATGAGCAAGTAACCAAGCATACATAACCGTATCGATACTAGAAACACCTAGCTCAGTAGCAACTTTTTGCATAGTTTCACGTACACGTACGGCGCGTTCTGATTGACCAGTAAAGATTTCCCCACCAGCAAGAGGTGACCAAATCATTGGATTGATTCGTTTTTCTTGGCATAAATCAATTGTCCCTTTTTCAAAATGCTCAAGCTGCAATGCAGAAACTTCAATCTGGTTCGTAATAAGCGGGAAATCTAAGTACGAACTTAACATATTAAATTGTGAAGGTAAGAAGTTAGATACACCGAAGTGACGAACTTTTCCTTCTTGTTTTAATTGTGAAAATGCTTTTGCCACTTCATTTGGATCCATAAAAGGATCGGGACGATGAATAAGTAATACGTCAATATAATTTGTATGTAAATTTTTAAGTGATGCTTCTACACTTTGCATAATATGCTCTGCACTAGTATTGTAGTGAGCAACATATCGCTCTGGAAATTTCGGTGATGGGGGAGCGATTCCACACTTTGTAATAATTTGCATGTTTTCTCGTAAGGAAGGCTTTAATTGTAAAGCTTCGCCAAATAACCCTTCACACGTATATCCGCCGTAAATATCAGCGTGATCAAAAGTAGTAATTCCCATATCCATACAATCTTCAATGAAAGAAAGTAATTCTTGTTTCGTCATATTCCATTCTGCTAAACGCCAAAATCCTTGAATAATACGAGAAAATTCTAGCGTTTCAGCCATTTGAACTCGCTCCATTATAAGTACCCCCTTGATGAATAATAATGTTTTGAAAAGGCTTTCTTATTACATGTTATTATATAGTTAATTAGGTGTACAGACAATAAATATGTTTTGCTACAAAAATGATTTTCTCTATATGCTATAATGTAGAAACATATAGCTATAAGGAGAGGTACGAAATGATTCCAGTAACAATATTAACTGGTTTTCTTGGATCAGGGAAAACGACTTTATTAAATCGTATTTTATCAGAAAATCACGGTAAGAAATTAGCGGTGATTGTAAATGAAATAGGGCAAATTGGCATTGATAATCAGTTGATTATGAATGTAGAAGAAGAAATTATGGAAATGACAAATGGCTGTTTATGCTGTACTGTACGTGAAGATTTACTTGTTGCTTTAAAACAGTTACTGGACGTAAAAGCAGAAGGGAAAATGGATTTTGATGGTTTAGTAATTGAAACGACTGGACTTGCAAATCCAGGGCCGATTATTCAAACATTCTTTTTAGATCCAGTCATTCAATCTGCATACCAAATTAACGGTGTTGTAACGGTGGTAGATAGTTATCATATACATAAACATTTTGAAAAAGGATTAGAGGCAAAAGAGCAAATTGCGTTTGCGGATGTCGTTTTAGTAAATAAATTAGATTTAATTGAAGAGAGTGAGAAAGAAAATCTCTTGCATGAAATTCAAGGAATTAACCCGACTGCAAAGTTAATTGAGGCGACTAACTGTGAGGTAGATATACCATCTTTATTACAAATCCAAACGTTTAAAACGAAAGATACGTTGCAAATTTACCCTCATAAAGAACATAATCACTTAGAAGGTGTGAAATCATTTGTATTACGTGAAGAACATCCGCTGGATTTACAAAAGCTTAATGAGTGGATGTCAGCTGTCGTTCAAGAGCTAGGGGAATATTTATATCGTTACAAAGGAATTTTATCGATAGACGGAGTAGATAAACGTATCGTTTTCCAAGGTGTACATACGTTATTTGCCGCTTCGTACGATAGAGAGTGGCAAGAGGGCGAAGAGCGAGTAAGTGAAGTAGTTTTCATCGGAAGAGATATTAATAAAGAGTGGTTCCAAGAACATTTTGAAGAGTGTGTGAAATAAGTCTGCGTAAATTGCAGGCTTATTTTTATGAGCATTCTATTAGATTGCAAAACAGAATTAAATAAGGGAAAGAAATTAAAAATTGATACATGTATAATAAAAAGCCTGTTTTCACAGGCTTGTATTTTCGTCTATTAGTAACTCCATTACAACACCTACAACTGGACCTTCATCATCAATATCACCATTTAAGCGGAAACCAAATGATTCATACAGTCCCATTGCAAGTTTGTTGTCTGGATGTAAACTTAAGTAAATTATTTTGCATTCAAATTTTTCTTGTAAGAATTGAATGAGTAAGCGAAGGAAACGTTTTGCGTATCCTTTTCCTTGATATTGTTGGTCAATCATAAAGCGATCGAGCCATACACTTTTATGTTTTACTGAATACCATCCATACATTGCATAACCTACAAGTGTTTCTCCATCATATAAACCTACTGACGTTCCGTTTCCTTCATATAATGATTCTGCTAAAGAAAACGCGTTACTTTCAATAAATTGTTGCTGATCTTTTGCGACGTCTAAAGCAACTACTGAACGCCAATTTTTTGCTGTTACTTCACAAATGTGAAGATTCATAATTCCAACTCACCTTCTAAATTAATATAGCTTTAAAGCTAATATGGATAATTTTACTTGTTATTTTGGTCAAGTCAAGGATAAATACATAAAAAGGCAGCTGAATACTAGATTCAGCTGCCTAGAAAATATAATGGATTAGTTTGTTGCTTCTTTCAATGTGTTTACGTTTTCTTCCATTAAAGTGAAGTAATCTTTATTATTTTTTGCATCATCTTCAGAAACAGTAGCTAAGTGATTTAAGCGTAAAACTTTTGTACCAGTTTCTTTTTGAATAACAGATGCTACTTTTGGAGTAGAGAACGTTTCGAATAAAATATATTTTAGATTATGTTCTTTTACTGTTTTTGTAATGTCAGCAAGCTGTTTTTGAGATGGTTCATCAGAAGCTGAAATTCCAGCGATAGGAATTTGTTTTAGGCCGTATCGTTGTTCCCAGTAACCATAGGCAGCATGAGAAACTAAAATTTCTTTCGTTTTTGCGTTCGCTACAGCTGCCTTAAATTGATCGTCTAAATCAGTAAATTTAGTTTGAAGTGCTGCGAAGTTTTTTTCGAATTCTTGTTTATGTTCAGGTTGTAATTCTACAAGTGCATTTTTAATTTTTTCTGCCTGTTTCATTGCTAGAGTAGGGTCTAACCAAATATGCGGGTCTTTATCGTGATGGTGTTCATCTTCTTTATGGCCATCTCCATGATCATGATGCTCTTCTTCAGTAGAAGCACGAAGCTCAATACCTTTAGATGCATTTACAATTTTAACATTTTCTTTTTGTAATGTTTTTTCCATTTTTTCAGCAAATGGTTCTAATTCAGCGCCGTTATAAACGAATAAATTGGCTTTTGCAACTTGTACTGTTTGTTTTTGACTTGGTTCAAATGTATGTGAATCTGCACCAGGTGGGTAAATTGCTTCAACATTTACATAGTCGCCACCGATTTTCTTTGCGAAATCAGCAAGTGGGAAAATCGTTGTATAAACTGTTAGCTTTCCATCTTTCTTGGCATTACTTTCTTTTTTATTTGAGCAGCCAGCGAAAATTAAGGTAAAAATAAGTAAGAATGAAAATATAGTCAATCTTTTAGGCATGAAGTTCTCCTCTTTTCTTTTTTACGGATATATTTTCCCCAATTATAGAAGAAAAATATCATTTTAATACAAAACGGAATAATTACGTTTTAGTTTGCGAACTTAGTATAATACATCTTTAATAAAGTTGCAATAAATAATAATCATTCCGATTTGTTTTTGTTATAAAGTTGTCAAATAAAGGTGTATTATTTTTGCAAATGCATGCATATGTGACAACGCTGTTTTCATATATTGAAAAGGAGGTAAAGAGGGGGATGAGCGCTTGGGTTACTTAATGGAAGCTATTTTATTAATATTAGCGGTAGTATTGCCATTATCTTTCGTATTAATTTTTTTAAGAAGATTAATAAGTAATTTAGGGGACGCTACAACAATAACGAAATTACAAGAGAGAGATGAGAAAAAAGAGTGAGTAAAGCACTATGCGTACGCATAGTGTTTTACTTGTGGTAAAATAAGAGCAGGAAACTCCTAAAGGTTGTATTTTACTGAAGGAGAGAAAAGTAAAATAAGAGGTATATGCATATATGAATAAGCGAACAGCGTTAATACTTGGTGCAAGTGGTTTAGTTGGACAAGAGATAACGCGTCTATTACTTGAATCAGATTACTACGATTCGGTTACTATTTTTGTAAGAGAGCCAATGCAATTTCAACATGAGAAGTTACAGCAGAAACAAGTTGATTTTTCGGTATTAGAGGAATATAAAGAGTTCTTTGCTGTGGATGATGTTTTTAGTTGCTTAGGAACAACAATAAAAAAAGCAAAAACAAAAGCAAATTTTAAAAAAGTAGATTATGAATATACGTTACGAGCTGCTTGTTTAGCTGAAAAACAAGGGGTGCAAAATTTCCTTGTTGTGTCTTCTATGGGAGCGAATCCTAAATCATTTTTCTTTTATTCACAAGTGAAAGGAAAAATGGAAGAAGAATTGCAAAAGTTAGTAATCGGTGGTATTCACATTTTTAGACCATCATTATTAGTAGGAAACCGACAAGAATTTCGTTTCGGCGAACGAATGGCTGAAAAGTTATCTCGTATTATTCCTTTTATTTTTAAAGGGGCTTTCAAAAAGTATAAACCAATTTCAGCTAAAGATGTGGCGAAAGGTATGTATATAACCGCGCTGCGAGAAGAATCGGGTATCCATACTTATAATTCAAATGAAATTACAACGATAGAATAAATAAAACCGAGAAGAATGACTTCTCGGTTTTATTTATTCGTATGAATTTTTCCTGGTGCTCGCTTATATTGGTGAGGTTCTTGCAATTCAAAGCCAAGTTCATTGGCCGCTATTCTTGGGAAGTACGGATTGCGAAGTAATTCACGTCCGATGAAAATTAAATCTGCTTCGTTATTATTTAAAATTTGCTCTGCTTGTGACCCAGTCGTAATCAATCCCACTGCACCAGTTGCAATGTTAGCATGCTCTTTAATATGTTTAGCATATTGTACTTGATACCCAGGATAAACATCGATGCGTGCAGGGACAACAGCTCCAGAGCTACAATCGATTAAATCTACTCCTTGTTCTTTCATCCATTTTGTATACTGAACATAATCTTGAACTGTTAACCCTTCAGGATGATAATCATTTGCTGAAATACGGACAAATAACGGTCCGTTCCAAACTTCATTTATCGAGTCAATGATTTCGCGTAAGAAACGATAGCGGTTTTCAGGTGAACCACCATATTCATCAGTCCGCTTATTGGAAAGCGGAGAAAGAAATTCATTAATAAGATAACCGTGAGCACCGTGTATTTCAATAACATCAAATCCAGCTTGTTTTGATCGTACTGCAGCTTGCTGAAAAGCTAATACAGTATTTTTAATTTGGTGTTTGCTCATTTCTATTGGCATTTTCATTGTTTCATTAAATGGAATGGCTGAAGGAGCTAACGCATCTGTTTCTAATTCTGCTTTTCTTCCGGCGTGAGCGAGTTGAATGGCAGCTTTTGCGCCGTTATCATGTATAAAAGTAGTCGTTTTATGTAAGCCTTCAATTAGGTTGTCATCCCAAATACCTAAATCTTTGTTAGAAATTCGTCCTTCAGCTAACACCGCAGTTGCTTCAACCATAACTAAACCTACTTGGCCAGCAGCGCGAGTTCCATAATGAATGAGATGAAAATTCGTAACGCTGCCATCCTCATTCCCCGATGAATACATACACATAGGCGACATAACGATACGATTTTTTAGTGTAACGTTCTTAATTGTATAAGGTGAAAAAAGCTTGGAATTCATCAAATAGCCTCCTTGATTGAATTTTCTTATATTTTACCATTCTCTTTTTTGTTTCTCTAATAAAACGCTTATACGAAAAATTTTGTATATTCGTGTTACAATGACTAATATGAACTGAATTGGAGGATGGCATATGTACCAGGCTTATTATGAAAGCGAAGTAGGTTTGCTTGAAATTACAGCGAATCAAGAAGGAATTACGTCTGTTATATTTGTTGATGAACGACAAGAAGAAAATAAAAATGAAATGATAGAACAATGTATAAATGAGTTAGATGAATATTTTAAAGGGAAAAGAAAAGAGTTTACGGTCCCGCTGTCTGCGGAGGGAACAGCATTTCAAAAAAATGTATGGGATGCACTTTATACTATTCCATACGGCGTAAGTGCTTCATATTTAGATATTGCAGAGAAAGTTGGAAATATAAAAGCTGTACGGGCAATAGGAGGGGCAAATAGTCGAAATCCAATTTCAATAATTGTTCCATGTCACCGTGTAATAGGAAAGAGTGGAAAGCTTGTTGGATATGCTGGTGGTTTATGGAGGAAAGAGTGGTTATTAAAACACGAAGGTATTTTGAAATGACGTATGGATGGGAAGAGGGATTGTTTTGAAATGTATAAATTGTGGGCAACCTTGCGAGGAGGAACAGTTAAATTGTGCAAGTTGTCAGCGAAACTTGGATAATGAACAAGAGGAAGGTAGCTCGTTAATAGATAAAGAACTAGAAGTATATGTAGGGAGACAATATCCGTATTACAAAAGGAAATGGGAACTTGAGAATAAGCGGATTGCTAGGTGGAGTTGGAATGGTTGGGCTGCTATTTTCAATATAGGCTGGCTAGGATATCGTAAGTATTATGTACCAGCTGCTTTATTTATGTTGTTATTAGTAGCGTGTGATGCATTTTCGTATTATATGGGATTTAATGTAGCGTTGCCAATCATTAATATGGTGCCTCTTACGTTTTTATTACTCATTTTTATTCTGTTTGGAATGGGGATTTTTGCAAATGGATTATACTATCAATTTGCGGAAAGATGTATATACCGAATAAAAGCAAGAGAAATAAAAGATAAATCAGTTGAAAACTATCTAATCAATGATAGCGGCGGAACGAGCAAAATGGGAGCGACAATTGTTACTATTTTAGCAGTTGCTAGCATATTTTTTAGTCATTTCTTTTTTCCGACTGATCGAGACGTTATTCAAAAGGTTCGTACAAGCTCGCTTTATGAATATCCTTTCTTTTCAATAGGTGAATCTTTCGAAAATTATTTTCAAAATTCAGGTTGGATATATTATCGTGGAACGGAAGGGTTAGAATTAGTAGAATTCCAAGGATATAACACCGGAACGCCAAGACAAAAGGTGAAGATTCAATTTGTTGTCGATTATAAATTAGGTGAAGTGGAACCATACTCACTTATGGTTAATGGTGAATCTAAAACTGAAGAAGAGTTTTTGAAGCTGATGGAAGAAATATTTAAAGTTCAAAATCCATTTGATATAGAGGATGGATTACAAGTAAATGCTATTCAAGAAAGCGGCTGGAAAGAAATTTCCGATCGCTTTTTTCTATGTTTGTTAAAATAAATATTTAAAATAATCAGAATCTTTTGTATAATGAAATATATTATATAGGATTTAACTTATACATATAGATTGGGGGAAGGAAGAATGAAGAGAAAGACAACAACAATTGCTGCACTTGCGTTAACGACGAGTGTATTGGTTGCAGGATGTGGGAATGGTGAGAAGGCTTCGACAACGAAGAAAGAATCGAATAAGGGAATGGCTGATAAACAAGTTTTAAATTTGCTAGAAACAGCTGAAATTCCTTCAATGGATACATCTAAATCAACGGATTCTGTATCTTTCCGTGTATTTGTAAATGCAATGGAAGGTTTATATCGTCTAGATAAAGATAATAAACCAACACCAGGTATGGCAAAAGATGTGAAGATTAGTGAAGATAAAAAGACATATACATTTGAATTACGTGATGCGAAATGGTCAAATGGTGATCCAGTTCGAGCACAAGATTTTGTATATGCATGGCAACGTACATTAGATAAAGCAATAGCGGCAGAATATGCATTCATTTTATTTGATGTGAAAAATGCACAGAAAGTAAATAAAGGTGAATTACCAGCAGATCAATTGGGTGTTAAAGCGAAGGATGATAAAACGTTGGTAGTAGAATTAGAACAACCAGCACCTTATTTTCTTGAGCTTACGTCGTTCCCTACATTTTTCCCATTAAATGAAAAATATGTGAAAGAGCAAGGAGATAAATACGGATTAGAAGCAGATAAATTAGTATATAATGGACCATTTACAATGAGTCAATGGAAACATGAACAAAATTATCAGTTAAAGAAAAATCCTAATTATTGGGATAAAGATACTGTAAAGTTAGACGAAATTAATGTAAGTATTGTGAAGGAAACAAGCACGGGAGTAAATTTATATGATAGTGATCAAGCAGATCGAGTTATTTTAACTTCTGAATTTGTTGATAAATATAAAAAGAATAAGCCAGATGAATTTAAAACGAAGTTAGATCCACGCATATATTTCTTACGTTTTAACCAAAAAAATGCAACATTTAAAAACCAAAAAGTACGTGAAGCGATTGATTTAGCATACGATAAAAAAGGAATTGCTGATGTCATTTTAAATGACGGTTCATTGCCAGCATATTTCTTAGTACCTGAAAAATTCACGACAGGTCCGGATGGAAAAGATTTCCGCTCTGTAAATAAAAACTTCCGTGATAGTAAAGATAACGCAGAGAAAGCCAAAAAATTATGGGAAGAAGCGAAGAAAGAGCTTGGGCAAGATACAATTACGGTTGAATTACTAAACGATGATAACGGTAGCCGTAAAAAAGTAGGCGACTTTATTAAGGAAGAACTAGAGAAAAACTTGCCTGGTATTAAAGTGAATTTGAAACAGCAACCATACAAGCAGAAGCTAGATTTAGAAAAGAAATTCCAATATGAATTCTCATTATCTGCATGGAGTCCTGATTATCCGGATCCAATGACTTATATTGATATGTTTGTTACTGGAAGCTCATTTAATGAAATGGATTATTCTAATCCGAAGTATGATGATTTAGTAGCGAAATCAAAAGGAGAGCTATTAAAAGATGATAAAGCACGCTGGAATGCACTTGCGGAAGCTGAAAAAATCTTAATTGGTCAAGACGCAGCAATTTCTCCTACGTACCAACAAAGTACAGCTTATTTAGAGAAGCCGTTTGTAAAAGGCATTGCTAACCATACGTTTGGCGGGGACTTCAGTTATAAATGGGCATATATTACAAAAAAATAGTATAATAAAAGATGAGTGAATTTTCGCTCATCTTTTATTTGTATAAGGAGGAATTATAGTTGTTAAGGGGAATCAATCATATTTGTTTTTCGGTATCTAATTTAGAAAACTCTATTATGTTTTATGAAAAAGTATTAGAAGGAGAATTATTAGTTAAAGGAAGAAAATTGGCTTATTTTAACATATGTGGAGTATGGATAGCGCTTAATGAAGAGACGCATATTCCGAGAAATGAGATTCATCAATCTTATACGCACATTGCATTTTCTGTTGAACAAGAAGACTTTAAATGTCTAATACAGCGATTAGAAGAAAATGATGTTCATATTTTACAAGGAAGAGAACGTGATGTAAGAGATTGCGAATCTATATACTTTGTTGATCCTGACGGTCATAAATTTGAGTTTCACTCAGGGACACTGCAAGACCGTTTAAATTATTATAGAGATGAGAAACCTCATATGACATTTTATTAGGGAGGGATAGCATTTGCATGCACTTGTAATTGGTGGAACAGGAATGCTAAAGAAAGTTTCTATGTGGCTTTGTGAGAAAGGATTTTATGTTTCTATTATCGGGCGAGATGAAGTGAATTTAGAAAATGTTAAGCGAATGAGTTCTGCACCAGAAAATATTACATGCCTTTCGTTAGATTATCATAATGATGAAGATGTAAAGCTAGCTATTAAAAGTACAATTAAGAAAAATGGCCCGATCACATTAGTTGTTGCATGGGTACACACAAGTGCAAAGCATGCACTATCAAATATTTGTAAAGAACTAGATTTGTCGTCTAAAACATATAGTTTATTTCATATTTTAGGTAGTAAAGCATCACGTATGCCTGCACAAAAAATAGGGAGTACGCGATGTATTTATTATAGAATTATTTTAGGTTTTATTTTAGAAGATACATATGGAAGATGGCTTACTCATGAAGAGATAGCTGATGGAGTTATAAAAGGGATTGAAAGTAAACGAGCGGAGTGGATTGTAGGGAGAGTTGAACCGTGGGAATTACGACCAACATGGTGAGGGGGAGTAAGAAATGAAAACAACTATATATGTAACAAGGCATGGTGAAACAGAGTGGAATGTAGCGAAGCGAATGCAGGGACGAAAAAATTCTGCTTTAACTGAAAATGGTATAGTTCAGGCGAAACAATTAGGGAATCGAATGAAAGATTTACCAATCCATGCGATCTATAGTAGTCCGAGCGAAAGAACACTTCATACGGCAGAGTTAATAAAAGGGGAACGTGATATACCCATTATAGCGGATGAGCATTTCTATGAAATCAACATGGGTATATGGGAAGGACAAACAATCGCGGATATAGAAAAGCAATTTCCAGAAGAAGTACATCTATTTTGGAATGAGCCACATCTTTTTCAGTCAACATCAGGCGAAAATTTCGAGGCCGTTTATGAAAGAGTAATTGAAGGGATGCAGCTTCTTTTAGAGAGGCATAAAGGACAAAACATATTGATTGTTTCTCATGCGGCAGCAGCAAAATTACTTATAGGGCATTTCGCGGGAATGGAAATAGAAAATGTGTGGGATGATCCATTTATGCATAGTGCCAGTTTGAGCATAATAGAATTTGAAGAGGGTATTGGTAAAGTGAAACAATTTGCAGATATAAGTCACTTTCAATAAATGTAAAAAAGGCCGCAAAACGGCCTTTTTTGGGTGGTATAAAAACTAGCAGTTACGTTTTTTATACCAGAAGTGATCGAATTTCTTATTTTTGCAAGATGGGAATTTATGTCCGCCTTTGCAATCATTCCATTTGTGTCCGCTATCGTGACAGTCTTTACCATGATCACATGAATCATCGCAAGAGTGACCGTGTCTGTTAGGGAAGAATTCGCATTTTTTACAGAAACTTCGTTTTGTCCAGAAAAATTTCTTTTCAAAGCGTATGCATTTTGTAATGAATGTACAATGTTTTCTGCGAGTCCGCTTTGTAACTAATACGCATTCTTTTCTACGCGTTACTTTCGTAACGAACGTCCATTTTTGAACACGTACACGTGTACATTTCGTAACAAATGTCCATTTTTTTACATGCGTACATTTTGTAACGAACGTACAATGTTTCACGCGAGTACATCTTGTTCTTGGACATTTACCCCCAGTTGTACATTTACATCCAGTTGTACAATGATGATGAGTGAATTTATCATCATCGCATTCAAAAGTACTTGGATCTTGGTGTAAGAAATCCTCCATCCCAGCACTTTTGATTTCTTCGACAGCTTTTCTAATATCACGTTTCATAGAAATCCTCCTTATCATGTATTAAAGTGAAAAGGTATTCTTTTTCCTTAACATGATATGTATGTAGGCATCTTTCTGAACAGGACAAGAGTGTAATTTTATATAAATAGATGATTGCGGATGTATGGACAAGACAAGGCGCATACATTGAATGAAGAGAACTGAGAAGGGATGAGAAAACATGCTGCCTTCATATGATTTTTTTGTTCATCCAATGTACTTAGTGGAATTGAAAAAGGACATTTGGTCAGATAGTCCAGTGCCAGCAAAATTAACTTATGGAAAAAAGAAGTATGACATTGATATCGTATACCGAGGAGCTCATATTCGCGAATTTGAGAAAAAGTCTTATCATGTTATGTTTTATAAGCCTAAAAAATTTCAAGGTGCGAAAGAGTTTCATTTGAATTCGGAGTTTATGGATCCGTCTCTCATACGAAATAAATTATCTTTAGATTTTTTTCATGATATTGGTGTACTTTCGCCAAAATCACAACATGTATTTATAAAAATTAATGGTCAAATTCAAGGTGTGTATTTACAGTTAGAATCGGTTGATGAAAATTTTTTGAAAAATAGAGGATTACCGAGTGGTTCTATTTATTATGCGATAGATGATGATGCGAATTTTTCATTAATGAGTGAACGAGATAAAGATGTTAAGACAGAGCTCTTTGCGGGTTATGAATTTAAATATTCGAATAAAAATAGTGAAGAACAACTGAGTGAATTTGTATTTCAAGCGAATACTTTGACGAGGGAAGCCTATGAAAAAGAAATTGGGAAGTTTCTACATGTAGATAAATATTTACGATGGTTAGCAGGAGTTATTTTTACGCAAAACTTTGATGGTTTCGTTCATAACTATGCACTATATCATAACGATGAAACAAATTTATTTGAAGTTATACCGTGGGATTATGATGCGACTTGGGGGCGAGATGTACAAGGGAGACCACTTAATCATGAATATATTCGCATTCAAGGGTATAATACGTTAAGTGCAAGATTGCTAGACATACCTGTATTTAGAAAGCAGTATCGAAGTATTTTGGAAGAAATATTAGAAAATCAATTCACAGTTTCGTTTATGAGGCCGAAAGTAGAAGGGTTGTGTGAATTGATTCGCCCATATTTACTACAAGATCCATACATGAAAGAAAAATTAGAAACATTTGATCAAGAGGCTGATATGATTTATGAATATATAAATAAAAGAAGAAAGTATATACAAGACCACTTACATGAATTAGATTAATTTTGAAAGAGATTGAAACGTTATCAATCTCTTTTTTTTGTATAATAAAGATGTATCAATAAAAATGAAGTAATATATTTGATAGAGAATGGGGATGCGGATATATGACGATTAAATGGATTGATTGGGTAAAACAAATACAATCTATAGCTCAAGCGGGTTTAACGTATTCTAAGGATGTGTATGATATTGAGCGTTTCCAGCAATTACGAGATATTTCTATTTCAATGATGTCACATTACACGAAAACAGATTGGGAAGTCGTAGAGAAATTATTTGCAAGTGAGACAGGCTATCAAACACCTAAAGTTGATATAAGAGCGGTTGTTTTTCAAAATGAAAAGTTATTATTTGTGAAAGAAAAAAGCGATGGGAAATGGGCATTGCCAGGTGGATGGGCTGATGTCGGTTACACGCCAACTGAAGTTGCAGCAAAAGAAGTTTTCGAAGAGACTGGTTATGAGGTAGATCATTTTAAGTTACTAGCTATATTTGATAAAGAAAAACATCAACCATCTCCATCGGCGACGCATGTATATAAGATTTTCATTGGATGCGAGATTATTGGTGGAGAAAAGAAAACTAGTATTGAAACAGAAGAGGTGGAGTTTTTTGGTGAAAATGAATTGCCTAATTTATCAATTGCTAGAAATACAGAAGACCAAATTAAAGAGATGTTTGCCTACATGAAAGACCCGCAGAAAGAGAAATTAATAGATTAATCCTGCTTGAATTGTACATATTGTTAAAATGAAGATATTGGCAGATTGCAGCCTTTATGTAATAATGGGATGGTATGTGAAGAAAAAAGGAGATAAAAAAGAACATGTTAGCAAACATAATAGATCAGTTATTGCAATTTTTTGCAAGCTTAGGTTACTTTGGAGTAGCTCTTGCTTTAATGATTGAAGTAATCCCGAGTGAAATTGTACTTTCGTATGCTGGCTTTTTAGTAGCGAATGGTAAAATTAGTTTTGTGGGTGCAGTTATCGCCGGAACGATTGGTGGTACTTTAGCGCAAATCTTTTTATACTGGCTTGGATACTACGGAGGGCGTCCGGTTGTAGAGAAATATGGGAAATATCTACTTATTAATAAACATCATTTAGACATAGCGGAAGGTTGGTTTAAGCGTTATGGAGCAGGCGTAATATTTTCTGCGCGCTTTATCCCAGTAGTACGTCATGCGATCTCTATTCCAGCAGGACTAGCTAAGATGCCATTAAAACTATTTACACTTTATACGGTTGTAGCGATCATTCCATGGTCAATTCTATTTATATACTTAGGTGAAAAACTTGGTGGGAATTGGCGACAAATTAAAGAGTATGCATCTGATTACACACATTACATAATTATAGGAGCTGTTCTTTTTATTGCTCTATACTTTGGTTTAAAGTATTTCAAAAAGAAAACAGCAGCGCGTTAAAGTCAATGATTTTTCATTGGCTTTTTTTGTTTGTTTCGGTTCTAAAGAAAAGGAGTTGTCCATAATGTGTAATAATAAAGCGTAGCGGAGGAATGTGATGAAAGGGTCACCGTTTATACGTGGAACGATATTTTTAACGATGGCAACGATGATATCAAAAATGTTAGGGTTTATATATGTTATACCATTTACAGCGATGGTCGGTACGAGTGGTTACGTTCTATACACATATGCATATCGTCCTTATACCATCATGCTCAGTATAGCAACAATGGGATTACCGCTAGCTGTTTCAAAGATGGTATCAAAATATGATCAACTGAATGATTATCATACGGTTAAGAGAGTGTTGAAAAGTGGAATCGTGTTTATGTTTATAATGGGAGTCATTTCGTGTTTTACGTTATATATGCTAGCTCCGCATTTAGCTAAACTTGTCATCGATGGGAATGATCAAACGGGGAATAGTGTAGGAGCGGTTACTACTAATATTCGAATTGTAAGTTTTGCGTTAATACTTGTGCCAGTAATGAGTTTATTAAGGGGCTTCTTTCAAGGATTCCAATCGATGGGGCCTTCTGCATTAAGTGTAGTTGTAGAGCAATTTTTTCGGGTTTTAACCATTTTAATAGGAAGCTTTGTCGTTTTATATGTTTTAAAAGCTTCTGTTTCGCTAGCGGTTGGTATTTCAACGTTCGGTGCATTTATGGGAGCTGTAGGTGGATTAACTGTTTTAAGTGCGTATTATATAAGAAGGAGAAGGCACTTAAAGAAAAAAGAGATGGAAAGTATACCACAAACAACGAAATCTTTTTTCTCATTGTATAAGGAGCTCTTTACATATTCTATTCCTTTTGTTGTGGTGGGCTTAGCAATTCCGTTGTATCAGACGATTGATACATTTACAATTAATAAACTACTTATACAAATAGGGTATATGCAAGGAGAAGCGGAAAAAATTAATGCGATAATTGGTCTTGTTCAAATGGTTGTGCTTATCCCGGTATCCGTTGCGACAGCTTTTAGTATGTCTCTCGTACCAGAGATGACGAAAGCTTACACAGCAGGAAATACGAAGCTATTGTACAAACATTTTACGAGAACAAATGTATTAGTAGTAGCAATTACGGTACCGGCGGCAATTGGAATGATGGTGTTAGCCAAACCTGTATATACTCTTTTATTCGGTGCTGGAAATGATCCAGAGATGGGGAGAATCATTTTACAGTATTATGCTCCTGCTTGCATACTATTTTCTCTTTTTACAGTAACGGCTGCTATGCTACAAGGAATCAATCAACAGCAGAAGACGGTGCTAGGACTAGTGATTGGAATTATTGTGAAGATAGTTTTAAATGTTGTATTGCTTCCGTATTTCGATTATGTAAGTTTTATCATTTCAACATACGCGGGCTATACGATTTCAGTCGGGTTTAACTTGTGGATGCTTTCTAAATATGTTATAAAGGCAACATAAGCTTTTAAGGCAGAGAGCACTCTGTCTTTTTCTATGTTTATCCCGCTTTAACGGGCAGTGAGACCCTCACCTCAAAATTCAGCGAAAAAAAGAAGTTTGGTTGGGGGCGGATAACCCGTAAAAGCCCGATTTGTAAGGGCTAATAATTGGTGAGGATGAAGCCCCCCACTGATTAAAGTTTCACTTTATAATATTTTTCTTATAAAAACGTTTTCAAAATAATTTTTCTATTGAAATTTAAACGTATGTTTCATATGCTGAGAATGGCGGTTTAAAAACTGTGATTTAAGAGAGGTAGATTCCTACATGTAAAAAGAATCGGGGTGATAGTATGTTAAATATATATTTAACAGACCGAAACGGAAAACTACAAGAGATTGAGGAAATGCAAAAGGGGTGCTGGATTAATGTACTTCATCCAACAGAAGAAGAAATTCAATATCTAGTACAAACTTTAAATGTAGACTTAGATTTCATTAAAGACCCTTTGGATGATGAAGAACGCTCTCGTATTGAAAAGGAAGACAATAATACTTTAATTATCGTGGATATTCCGACAGTTAGACATGATGAAGAAGGAAATTCGATTTATGACACGATTCCAATAGGTATGATTGTGATGCCGGATTGTTTTGTTACAATCTGCTTAGAAGAGAATCCAATTTTTGAACGTTTTATTAATCAACGTATTAAAGAATTTTATACGTTTAAGAAGACGCGCTTTGCACTTCAGCTCTTATATACGATTTCTACTTATTATTTAAGATACTTAAAGCAAATAAATCGAAAAACAATTGATTTAGAGCATCAATTAAATCAGTCAATGAAAAATAAAGAGATTTTCACATTGTTAGGCCTTGAGAAAAGTTTAGTATACTTTACAACGTCATTAAAAGCTAATAAAATTGTAATTCAAAAGTTAATGCGTAATAGTACATTTTTAAAAATGTATGAAGACGATCAAGATTTATTAGAAGATGTATTAATTGAAAATAAACAGGCTATTGAAATGGCGGAAATATATAGTCACATTTTAAGTGGAATGATGAATACTTTTAGCTCCGTTATATCAAATAATTTAAATAGTGTTATGAAACTGTTAACGTCAATTACGATCATTTTATCTTTACCGACGATGGTTTCTAGTTTCTTTGGAATGAACGTAAAGGTTCCGTTTGAAGGGGAAGCCCACGGTTTTGTAATTGTACTCATCATATGTGTAACACTATCTTTCACGTTAGCTTTTGTTTTTTGGAAGAAACGTTACTTTTAACGATAAGAAAGCTGCTCTAGCATAGTTATATAACTACGCTAGAGCAGCTTTTTTGCTATGAAATCTCAAATTTTGAATAGAATATAACTTGTACAATGTAATGTATATAAAGGGTATGTATGCCATATAAACCTTGTTCAATTAATGAAATGGGGTTAAAATTACATATTGTTAATGAAAAGTTGGAGGAAATACATCATGGAATTGTTTCAATTACCGAAAGCATTCCTGCAAATGAATACAATTTTTATCTCCATATTGATCGAAGCACTTCCTTTCGTGCTCATTGGTGTATTTATTTCAGGATTCATTCAAATGTTCGTGACAGAAGATATGGTGGCAAAATGGATGCCGAAGAACCGATTTCTGTCTGTTTTATTAGCTACTTTTTTAGGTATGTTGTTTCCAGGTTGTGAATGTGGAATTGTTCCGATTGTAAGACGATTAATCGGAAAAGGCGTTCCACCATACGCAGGGATTGCATTTATGTTAACTGGTCCAATTATTAATCCAGTTGTTTTATTTGCAACATACGTTGCCTTTGGGAGTAGTATGCACATGGTATGGTATCGTTCTATTGTAGCGATTATCGTAGCCATTATCGTTGGAATTATATTATCCTTTATGTTTAAAGAACATCAATTAAGAGATGATCACTTCCCAGAAGTGAATAATAAGCGTCCACTGCGTAAAAAAATGTGGGATGTATGTACACACGCTGTTGAGGAATTCTTCTCAATGGGAAAATATTTAGTACTAGGTGCATTAATTGCAGCAGCGGTACAAACGTTTGTACAAACTTCAACACTTCTTGCTATTGGACAAGGTCCGTTTTCTTCATCAGCTGTTATGATGGGACTTGCTTATATATTATCACTTTGTTCAGAGGCAGATGCATTTATCGCTTCTTCGTTCCAAAGTACGTTTTCAACAGCTTCACTTGTCGCGTTCCTCGTTTACGGACCGATGGTGGATATTAAAAATATGTTTATGATGCTTGCGACATTTAAAACTAAATTTGTAATTGTTGTTATAGTTACAGTTACTCTTGTTGTTTATGCAAGCTCACTACTCATTTATGCGATGGGGTGGTAGGTTATGTTTCGAGCATATATATTATTAGGTTTTACAATATTAATTGCGCAGCTTCATATTTCCGGTAACATTACGAAGTATATCAATATGAAGTATGCCTATTTATCAACAACAGCAGCAATTATTTTAGGTTTCTTAACGATTATACAAATTATCGTCGTTTTCCAAAAAGAGCACCAAAAGGAAAAAGAGAAAAATGATTGCAGTTGTGACCATAGCCATTGCGGGCATGATCATTCAAAAGATGAGAATACATGGTGGAAAAAAGCATTTTCGTACTCCTTGTTTTGTTTTCCAATTATCTCAGGGTTATTTTTCCCAATTGCGACGTTAGATTCGGATATTGTTAAAGCGAAAGGATTTCACTTTCCTGTTGCACAAGCAGAAAGTAAGGATCCATTTATGACAAGACAATTTCTAAGACCTGATACGAGCATTTATTACGGGAAAGAAGGATACCGTGGTGTAATGGAAAAAGGGAAGAAAGAGTTTGTTACGAAAGACAATATTAATTTGAAAGATGAAGACTTCCTAAAGGGTATGGAAACAATTTATAATTATCCTGGCGAGTTTACTGGGAAAAAATTATCTTTTAAAGGGTTTGTTTTTAGGGATGATTCTTCTAAAAAAGAACAATACTTCTTATTCCGTTTCGGTATTATACATTGCGTAGCAGATTCTGGTGTGTATGGTATGTTAGTGAAAAAGCCAGAAGGCGTAGAGTGGAATAATGATGACTGGATTCAAGTAGAAGGAGAGATAACTACTGAGTTTTATCAGCCGTTTCATGCGAATATTCCTGTATTAGAAGTAACAAAATGGAATAAAGTTGAACAGCCGAAAGAACAATATGTATTTAGAGGAGCCGATTGATAAAATCGGTTCTTTTTTGTGGACTAAAAGTTCTGAATGTTGTTAATATTAAACGTGTAGTTCATTTAGTATAGTGATTATTGAAATATTAGGGATAAATCATTAAAGGGGTGATAACAATGACAGAAGTAAAGGGGAAAACAGCCAATGAGTCAAGGGTGTTCAAAACGAGCCGAGTATTCCCAACAGATTTAAATGATCATAACACGCTATTTGGTGGGAAGATATTAGCGGAGATGGATATGGTTGCTTCTATTTCAGCATCCAGACATTCGAGAAAGGAATGTGTCACAGCATCTATGGACTGGGTCGATTTCTTACATCCTGTTCGTTCTTCAGATTGTGTTAGTTATGAATCTTTCGTAATTTGGACGGGAAGAACTTCGATGGAAGTGTTTGTGAAGGTAGTGGCTGAAGATTTAATTTCAGGTGAGAAGCGTATAGCGGCAACGTCATTCGTTACTTTTGTGGCACTTAGTAAGGAAAATAATCCAGTTCCTGTACCGCGTGTTATCCCTGAAACAGAAGAAGAGAAAGAATTACATCGTATTGCTGTGTTACGTGCAGAACAGCGTCATATACGTAAGGCAGAGAGTAAGAAAGTAGCCACATTGTTAACCTTTTGAGATGAATATTTAGCCATTTAAGTTACTATAGTAGGCGGAAATGGTTTTAAAATGAAAAGCGGACACCTAAAAATAGGTGTCCGCTTTTATAGTTTTTTCATCCACATATCATATGACAGTAGCTACTTAGCAGAAGCAAGCAGCACCGACGATGATTAAGAGGATAAATAATACGACTAATAGCGCAAATCCATTACCATGTGCGAAGCCCATTGTTATTTCCTCCTTTTATTTTAAGATACAACATACAATATGCAAATGAGCTATTGTTTGATATGGACATATATCATGCAATGACATATTTTCTTGAATGATAATGTAATAAAAAAGGGAAGATATAGAAATAACAGTAAGTGGAGAAAGGAATTTATCCATGAAGCACTTTTTCGCTATAATCCTTTGTTTAATAGGTGTATTCATTTGGATGAACATCGATGTGGAAATGGGGAAGGAAATGGCTAGTGAATATGAATTAGGACAAGTTCGATTAGGTGAATTTCAATTATATACGAACGGTGAAGAGTTATATAGAAAATTATTTGAGGATATAAACGATGCAGAAAAGTATATATATATTCATTTTTATATTGTAGGAAAAGATGAAATAAGCCAAGAGTTTTTACAGTTATTAGAGAAAAAAGCATCTAGCGGAGTAGAAGTGAAATTGTCAGTCGATCGGATAGGTGGATATAAGCTGAAGAAAAAGGTAATTAGCCGATTAAAGGAAAACGGTGTGAAGTTTACATTTAGTAAAAAACCGAAACTGAAAAATGTGTTCTATTCTTTGCATCAACGGAATCATAGACGTATTGTTACGATAGATGGAAAGGTATCATACGTCGGTGGTTTTAATATCGGAAAGGAGTACCTTGGACAAAATCCAAAGTTTGGGCCATGGCGTGATTATCACGTGCGCATCCATGGTGAGGGTGCAGCGGATATGGAAAGAAAGTTCGCCGAAGATTGGAAAGAAGATACAGGAGAAAAAATGCCTATACATGAAAGTATACCTACATTAGGGAATGTGAAATATCAATATTTATTTTCAAATGGAAAAGGCTTATGGGAAAAGTATGGGGCACTTTTAAAAAAGGCTAAAAAGTCTTTAATTATCGCTACACCATATTTTGTACCAAGTAAAGAAATGGTGAAAGAGTTAAAAGCTGCATTAAATCGTGGTGTTAATGTGAAAATTCTCGTGCCATTTAAAAGTGATGCCATATTGTTAAAACAAGCTGCCTATCCATATTTGAAAGATATGTTACATGCTGGAGCGGAGATTTATCAATATCGAAATGGATTTTTTCATGGGAAAGTAACAATTATTGATGGAGAAATTGTTGATATTGGGACAGCGAATTTTGATAATAGAAGTTTTTATTTAAATTGTGAGTCTAACTGTATCATATATGATAAAACAGTTGTTGATGAAGTATGGAGTCGATTACAGGTAGACTTTCATAAATCAAAACGATTTTCTGAAGAAGATTTTGAGAAAATTAGTAGATGGGATTGGTTTTTAGCGAGAATAGCGAATGTTTTAGCATCATATTTATAGTATATGGACAAAAAAAAGAGAAGGGAGGCGCTTTAATGGACTGTATGAAAGGATTAATGAAATATAGTTATATACTAATATACAAGGTTGGAGAGTATGCTGGAAAGGTCAGAGACGAAGAATTAAAAAATCTATTACAGCACCATTTACCATATATGTTACAAGCATATAATGAACAAGTAAATTTTCAAGAAGGAGAGAATGTGCAGCATATAACCTGTGAAACAATGGAGTTTGATTTGCATGAAATGGGAAAGGAAACAGTTAGTAAATATACAGGGGATATTCATATTGCAACCAGTTATATTGCGCATTTGAAACGATTAGCTTTAAAGTTTGCTCAAGTTGCAGTGGAAGTTGCTAACCCAGAGTTTCGCTCATTTTTGGAAAATTGTTTCCTGAAAATGAACCGTTACGCTTATAGTGTGTGGCAATATGTTATGAAGAAGGAATATAAGATTACACATCTATATGAAAATGAAAAGTTTGCATGAGAAACTAAGGCGAAATGGTATGCGCCTTAGTTTTTTTACGTCTATTGAGAGAAAAAACTAGTTTTATTGTGTATCGATTGGAAATGAAATATATAAATTAAAATTAGGTTTTGTTATCGGAAAATTTACAAAAATTTACCGTATATTTACTGTTTTTCAATCTCTCCTTTAAAAATAGAGAGTAATATGAGGTTGTACATATTCTATCACAAGGAGGAAACGCAAATGAACAAATGGGTTAAATCATTAACTGCTATGGCACTTGCAAGTTCTTTATTAATGGTAGGTTGTAGTAAAGGTGAGGACAAGAAGAAAGAAGACGACACAACAACACAACAAGAGGACAAAAAGGATAAAGAAACAAGCGGAACCGAGAAGTCTACTGATTCTAAAGAAAAGAAATAAAGTAATAATAAAGCTTCCTCTTATATATGAGGAAGTTTTTTTGTTGTAAATTGACTGAGATTATTGAAAAATAGAAAGAGAATGAAAGAGGGGGAAAACAAATGAAAGTATGTATATTGGGAGCAACAGGACGAGTAGGTTCAAACATAATTAATTTAGCATTAAAGGATTCAGCTGAAGTGACTGCATTAGCGCGTGATTTAAATAGAATAGAAATACAACATGAAAGGTTAAGAGTGATAGAAGGGAATGTATTGAACGAAAATGATATAAAGAAAGCGATAGAAGGAAGTGATATAGTAATTAGTGCACTTGGAACGGATCAAAATGGAACATTAGCGAAGAGTATGCCACAAATTATAAAGGAAATGGAAGAAGATGGGGTTCGTAGGATCATAACAATAGGAACAGCTGGTATTTTACAAGCAAGAACAGATCTAAATTTATATCGTTTTCAATCAACGGAATCAAAACGGAAAACGACAACGGCAGCGGAAGATCATTTGGCTGCATATAAGGTACTAAGTAATAGTAATAATTTATGTTGGACAGTTGTTTGTCCGACACATTTAATAGATGGTGAGGCGACAGAGGTATATCGAACTGAAAAAGATATATTGCCAGAGGGTGGATCAAAAATTACAGTGGGTGATACAGCACACTTTACATGGGATCTATGTAAGAAAAATATATATGAAAATAGTCGAGTAGGTATTGCATATTAAAAAACCATCCCGAAGTCGGGATGGTTAAAAGATGATATAACACAAGAAGATGATAATCATAATGATTTGGAGAATTGCTTTCGCTACTGTACTGCTTAAAAAACCAACTACAGTAGCGACTCCAACTAGAAAAGCATCTTTTGGCGATTTTTTATGTACTAGTTCTGTTATAAATACTGATAAGAACGGTATGATAATAAGTCCGAATGGTGGGAAGAAGAACGAGCCTACAATGATAGAAATCATTCCGACACGTTCGCCCCATTTAGAACTACCGTATTTTTTTAAGAAATATCCATTTGCAATAAAATCAGCAACGAAAATGAAAAGAGTGAAAATGACTTGAATAATCCAAAAAGAAGTTGTTAATTCGCCTCCATTTATACCGAAATGGTAAATCAAATATCCAGCCCAGACAGCTAGTATGCCAGGGATAATTGGATAAATAAAGGCGAGAAATGAAACAACGAAACAGGCAATGATACAAATTGTTAATAAAACAGTCACTTTATAGCTCCTTTTTAATATCTAGTTTATGTACAGCAACTTTTTTGACTTGATGTCCATCAAGTTCTAATACTTTAAATTGAAAACCAGCGTATTCAATGGAATAGCCAGCTTCAATATTTAAGTCAACTGCTTGAGAGAGAAGCCATCCTCCGATTGTATCTAAATCACTATCATCAATATGTAGGCCAAACATATCATTTACTTCAGAAATAAGCACCTTTCCATCTAAAACAGTAAGCTTAGGTGTACGCTTTTCAATCATAGGTGATTCATCAGCATCGAATTCATCTTGAATTTCTCCAATGATTTCTTCAAGAATATCTTCCATCGTTAAAAGTCCGGCAGTACCACCATATTCATCCATAACGATTGCCATCTGAACGCGATTTTTTTGAAGGTGGACTAACGTTTTACGAATTGGAACGGTTTCAAATACAGTTAGAACAGGATGTATATAAGATTCAAGTGGTTTATAAATACCTTTCGTTTGATCATGGAATACTTCTTTCGTATTGATCATCCCAATGATATCATCTTTATCTTTTTCAATGATTGGATAGCGTGTATATTTTTCAGTAGCGACGATATCCATATTTTCTTCTAACGTATTTTCAGTAGACAAGCAAATCATTTCGGTACGAGGAACCATAATTTCTTTCGCAACTCGATCATCAAATTCAAAAATGTTATTTACATATTTATATTCGGTTTGGTTTATTTCACCGCTTTTAAAACTTTCACCTAAAATGAGTCGCAATTCCTCTTCAGAATGAGCAAGTTCACTTTCCTTCGCAGGTTCTAATCCGAGTAGTTTTGTGAAAAATATAGCTGTACTATTGAGTAGCCAAATGAATGGATACATAATTTTATCAAATAAAATAAGCGGTCTTGCAAATTTGAGTGTGATTGCTTCTGCTTTTTGAATTGCGAAAGACTTTGGAACTAATTCACCTAATACAACGTGGAAAAATGTAATAACACTAAAAGCAATAACAAAAGATAAAGTGTTAGCCATTGTTCCAGTAATATTAATTTTTTCAAAGAGCGGTCGTAGTATATGTTCCACAGTCGGTTCACCAAGCCAACCAAGCCCTAAAGAAGTGATTGTAATTCCGAGCTGACAAGCTGATAAATAAACATCTAAATTAGATAGGACGCTTCTTGCAGCTAAAGCTTGTTTATTACCTTCATTTGCAAGTTGGTCAATTCGACTTTTTCGTACTTTTACAACAGCGAATTCTGATGCAACGAAAAAGCCAGAAATAAGAATAAGTACAAAGATGAGAAAAATATTTAATATGTCCAAGCGTGTTCTCCATTCCAAGGTCTGGAATAAAGATGTCACCTCCTGCAATTATGTTATACTTTTATAATAAATCCAAATGAAAAGAATAGTCAAAGGAAAAGGGTAAATATTGGTATGTTTCTGTAATAGTTTTTGAATTTGCTGTTATTTTGTCCGCTATACAAAAGGAATAACCCCCTACTTTTAGATTATAGAGGGTTATTTTAAATTAAGGTTTTGGAACACTTCTCGTTAAAGTGTATGACTGTTGCTTGGAGTAGTTTGTGGTCCATAGTGTTTGAAGGAAAGAAAGTATGCTATATGGGATATAGAGTAGTAATAAGCCGATTGTAACAATTATAGGTGAATTTCCGCCAAATTGAACGATAAATTGTAACAGTCCATTTGCATGAAAAACGCATTCCATAAAAACGAATGAAAGAATAATGGAACCTAAAATTGATTTATGATTTGAAGTAAGCGCTAAAAACAATGTGTCTACAAGAAAAGAATCATGTTTTATTTCATATTCATTTGTGTTTTTTAAGAAAGGAATCCATTTTTTTACTGCTTGCATAACGATAATCATGGAAGTACTACATACGATGATAAATGATGAGTAGTAAGGAAGGTTTATAAATTGTGCGATGTATAGAAGTAGTAATAAGACTGAACATTGTAATACTACAGTGCAAAAAGAGTAAGGTATCCATTTCAATACAGTAGTAAACTTTTTAAACGAGTTAGGTACTTTGAAAAATAAATGGCCGATACCCAAACTTATGAAAAATCCAATCGCAAGGGTAAAAGTAAAACGAACAATCGATATAAAATATATTTCCCATATGTAAGGGAATAATGGTTTTGAATGATTAGAAGTATGTATCATTTGGTTTGCTGAGAAAAAGATAGATTCATGCATCCAATCAACCTTTGGAATTGATATAGAAGAAAGCTGTGCGAAGTTTTGAAAAATGCTAATAAATCCATTTTGATAAGAGTAATTGTGTGTAATAAAAAGAGCTGGAATAGGACTTATGGCAAAAATAACAATAACACCAATTATAAATTTACATATATGTGAGCGTAATAAGGACATATAACCACCTACTCTTAGAATATTCAGAAAATTATTATTCTTATTTTAGCTTTTTTTGAAAGAAGTTACAATATATTTTTCATTTAGTAATTCAGAGAGAAGATTTGATAGCAAAAATATACAAGTGAAGGATTCATGAATAAATTATGACAAGAAAATGAATAATTTTCAGAAAAATAAAATAAATTATTTATTTTTTTCTGAAAATATAATATAGTTATGGCACAGAAAGTATTTTAACATAAGGAGGCTTTTTATGAGGATTAAAGGGAATTACGTGCCAAAAAGGGAAGTTTTACTGTGCTCAAGTTCGATTACGATAGGGGAAGCGTTAGAGCATTTAAATAAAACGGGGTATCGTTGTGTACCAGTTTTAGATGAAAAAAAAGAGAAATTTTTAGGGAATATATATAAAGTAGATATTTTAGAATATAAAGGATCACTTGACGAGAGTGTAATGCAATTATTAAACGATAAAGAGGGATTTGTGAGAGAAGATTCTTCTTTCTTTAAAGTATTTTTTACAATAAAAAAATTGCCTTATTTATCAGTAGTTGACGAAAAAGGGGTTTTCCTTGGAATTTTAACGCATAAAAAAGTTTTTGAGTTATTAGAGGATGCTTGGGGCGTTCACTCTAGTAAATACTCTGTCATGATTGGAACGCAAGACTATAATGGAGCAATCCAAAAGTTATCGACAGTTTTAAAGAAATACACTGGTATTCAAAGTTTGATGACTTTTGATAATGATGCCTTATTAGTTCGTAGAATTATGTTTACATTAGGAGAAGAGTTTAACGACGGTGAATTAGAGACATTATTGAAAGATTTAGAAGATCACGGATTTAGAGTTGTATATGTGGAAGAGATGAAAAATCCACGTGAAGTTGAAACGATAGAGTAACATACAAAAGCCATCTAATTATGAAGTGCACCCCAATTGTTAGACACAGTCTAACAATTGGAGGTGCATTTTTTATGGCTAAATTTTCTTCAAAAGAAAAAATCCAAGCGGTGAAACGATATTTAGATGGTACAGAAAGTGGAAAAATAATTGCTAAATCTATAGGAGTTAACCCTAGCGTACTTCGTGAGTGGATTAGACGATATGAGTCTTCAGGTGAAAAGGCCTTTGAAAAGTGCTATACATTCTACCCAGCCCAGTATAAACTAGATGTACTTTATTATATGAATGAACACGGGACATCTATCAGAGAAACAGCGGCACTTTTCAATATACCGTCTTATGAAACACTTCGGAAATGGAAAATAGCTTATGAAACAGGAGGATTGGATGCCCTACAATCAAAGAAAAAGGGGCATCCAACCATGAAAGATAAAAAAATAAAACCAGTAGATGAAGGATCAATCGAAGCCTTACAAGCGGAAAATGAGCGTTTACGTATGGAAAATGCATATTTAAAAAAGTTGAATGCCTTAGTTCAAAACAAAGAAAAATCACCAAACAAGACAAAGCGCAAGTAATCTACGAGTTAAGGCATGAATTTCCTATCAAGGAGTTACTTCAACTCGCAAACATTCCACGTAGTACGTACTATTACTGGATGAAACATTTTAATCGTCCTGATCCAAATGCGGAGGTAAAAGAACTGATTCAAGCTATTTATAATGAACACGATGGGTGTTATGGTTATCGTCGTATTCGTGATGAACTTATGAATCGTGGACACAAAGTAAATCATAAAAAAGTATATCGCCTTATGAAAGAATTAGGGTTAAAATGTCTGGTTCGTATGAAAAAATATCGCTCTTACAAAGGGACAGTTGGGAAAATTGCGCCAAATATTTTAAATCGCAACTTCCAAGCTGAAAAACCAAATGAAAAGTGGGTTACAGATATTACGGAGTTTAAGTTATTTGGGGAGAAGTTATACCTATCACCAATGTTGGATTTATTTAATGGTGAAATTATCACGTATACAATTAGTTCCAGACCGACCTATTCCCTTGTTTCAACGATGTTGGACCAAGCCCTTTATTGTGTAACCGATCCGGATAAACTCCTCATTCACTCTGATCAAGGTTGGCACTATCAAATGAAACAATACCGTCATTCTCTTAAGAATTGTGGCATAACTCAAAGTATGTCTCGCAAAGGAAACTGTTATGACAATGCCGTTATTGAAAATTTCTTCGGTATCATGAAATCGGAATTTCTGTATCGAAAAGAATTTGAAAGTATAACACATTTCAAACAAGAATTAGCAAAGTATATAGAATACTATAATCATAAAAGAATTAAGGCAAAATTAAAGGGTATGAGCCCAGTACAATACCGGGCTCATACCCTAGAGGCTGCCTAATGAAACGACCTGTCTAACTTTCGGGGGTCACTTCA
>NZ_JBMOWC010000060.1:0-25819 GCF_049310765.1 Bacillus sp. PSXD-155
TAATCTCAGCTTTCAAATCGGCATCTACATCTGGACGATTCATTTTCTTTACTAAATCATAATACGTGCTTCGAGGAATAGTAGCTAGCTCCACGAGTGCCTTGACCGAATATTTATGCCTTAATTCATAGACTACTTGCGCTTTGTCTTGTTTTGTGATTTTTCCTTGTTTTGAACTAAGGCATTTAACTTTTTTAAGTACTCATTTTCCATCTCAAGCTGTTTAATGCGTGCTTCAAGTACTTCGACTGACCCTTCAGCTAAAGGTTGTTTTAATTGTTTATTTGAATCTTTTTTCATGGATGGACGCCCCTTTTTCTTAGATTGAAGGGCATCAATTCCTTGTGTTTCGAGCTGTTTTTTCCAAACAGAAATCGTTGAAGGGGCAGGAATATTAAAGATAGCTGCCGTCTCAAATAAGGACATACCGTTTTCAATCATAAAGTTTAGTACGTCTAGTTTAAATTGTTGTGTGTAATTTGTACATCGTTTTAGAAAAGCTTCCAGACCATTCTGTTTATATTGGTTTACCCAATTCAAAATGATTGTGTCACTTATACCGAGCGATCTACCCATTTCTCGATAACTTTCATTTCCGTTCAAATAACGTAGAACGATTTGTATTTTTTCATCAGCTGTAAATTTAGCCATAGAAAAACTGCACCTCCAATTGTTAGACTGTGTCTAACAATTGGGGTGCAGTTCACACTTGCGGAAACAAGTGCTCTTTTATTTGGGATTTTAAACCATAAATATTGAATAAAATGTTAAACTGAAAAGAGAAATTTTTGTAATTAAAACTGTAGTATATGAATGGAGTGTTATTGAATGCAAACAAGAAAAGCCTATCTATATGTATTTGACACGATGTCTGATTGGGAATACGGACATTTAATTGCTGAACTTAATACAGGGAGATATTTCAAAAAAGATGTAGCGCCTTTTAAAGTAGTAACAGTTGGAATAAATAAAGAAACGATTATTTCAATGGGGGGCTTGAATATAAAGCCGGATATTTCCCTAGATGAATGTATCCTTGAGAATAACGATTTATTAATTTTACCTGGAGGGAATACTTGGAGTGAAGAAATACATAAACCTATTTTGAAAACAGTTGGTGAAGCTTTAAAACTTGGTACAATTGTAGCGGCAATTTGCGGTGCAACTATAGGTCTTGCAAATTACGGTTACTTAAATTCTAGAAAGCATACAAGTAATAGTTTAGATTATATGAAAATGGTTTGTCCTAATTATAATGGAGAAAATTTTTATGAAATGGGACCTGTAGCATCCAGTGAAAATCTTATTACTGCATCGGGTGTAGCCCCGCTAGAATTTGCAATGGAAGTACTGAAAAAATTAGATGTATTTGCGCCGGATACACTTCATTCATGGTATAAATTGAATGAGACTCATGAACCTGAATATTTCTTCCAGTTAATGTATTCAATTAATAGCTGAGTAGTATTTCGAATGAAAATCATGTTTTAGATGATGCGAAAACTAATAACAAAATAATTTTATGAAAATAAAAGGTAAGGGTGTTCCTATGAATATATGAGGAAATATCCTTACCTTTTATAGTGTTATTTCTGAACGACAAACGTAATGGCACTTGTTTTTAATTGAATGTGTCTTTCATTTCGAACAATATCATAAGCTAATTCTTTTATTTCAACTTTTAGTTCTTTCCATTCTTTATAAATGCTTTTTAAAGTACTTATCATTTCTTCGGTTGAAAGATTAATTTCAATTAAAGCTTCTAATTCTTCATTCGTTATTGGATCAATTTCTTGTATGTTAGAGTTAATAATTAAACAATTAATACCGCCGTTTTTTGTACCTCTTTTCATAGAGTGGAGTACATTTTTAAAATCTTCTTCTGATCTGACATGTTCTAAACTTGATACTGCAACGATATAATCATAAGCGTTAGAGTCAATATAATAGTTTTCAATTGCTGCTTCTTCTGTTTTTATAACCTCGAATACATCATGTTCTTTGCTATAAATTTGTAGTTTTGTTAAAGCGGAATTAAGTAAATCAATACATGTAACAGTGCCGCTAGTATTTTTTATTTTTTTTGCAATTGGAATGCTATTTCTCCCAACGCCAGAGCCAAGGTCAAGTACTTGCAAGTTGTTTTGTCCGTCAAAGTGGTTCATCAAGTCCATAACCGTTTTAACTGGTTTGAAAAGCCAAGAGCCAGCTTCAAACAGTTTATATTGTTCATAGCAAAGGTCGTGATATTTCTTTTCTTCTTGTCTTATGTAATCGATACGGTTCACATTGTTTCAGCTCCAATATTTTTATTACAAAATGAATAGGTGGGACAGCCTTTAACATTTGTTTGAATTCGAAAAATACCACCAGCATGTGGATACTCTTTTAATTCGTCATCCGTCATTCTTGTTCTGGCTGTTGTAACATATAAATCAGTTAAGTTAGGCCCACCAAATGTACATGATGTTACATATAACGCAGGAATTGGAATACTTAATATTTGTTCTCCAGTAGAGGGATTCCATCTAGTTATTTTTGAACCTCCCCAATGTGCAATCCATAAACAACCTTCTTCGTCAATTGTCATACCATCAGGTAGACCATCATTTTCAGAGAAAATGATTACATCACTTGGATTATGAATTTCTCCAGTACGTATATTATATTGATAGCGAACCACTTTTTTAGTAGGTGTATCTATAAAGTAAAGGTATGTATGATCAGGTGACCAAGCGATTCCGTTTGAAGTATTTACATGTGAAACTTTTTTCTCTACACTCAAATTATTATGTAAACAATATAAGGAACCTGCAGCATTCATACCGTATGTATCTGTAGTACCTGCCCAGAAACGACCAGCTGGATCACATTTTCCATCATTGAAACGATTTTCTATTAAATGTGGTTCAGGGTCAAAAATATGTATCAGTTTTTCTGTATTTACATTAATAGAATAAAAGCCGTTTTCCATAGCTAAGAGTAGTACATCCTCTAAATATGGAACAACACAGCCAATTTGTTGATTGAGAGCGATTACTCGGTTCGTATTGGTAGTAGGATTATATATGCATAATTTTTTCTCCATAATATCAACCCAATATAAAAGTTGCTTTTTTTCATTCCAACATGGTCCTTCAGCTAAACTTGCTTTAACATTTAAAACTAAGTCTATATTACTGAACAAGATGTTCACCTCGCGTTATAAGATATTAATATAATTCGATAAGAATAGAGGTAAACCTTTTAGTCAGAGGATATTATGATTTGTGCTCTAGAAAACTAATCTTCTCAAGTGATTAAAAGGTTTATAAACACGGAGAGGAAAATGCATATGATGTTTTATGAGATTGTTTGCTTTTCTTGTAAGAATATATTTCGTGTTTACGAAGGTAGTGAAAAATATAAGCGATTTAAAGAGAAACCAAAAGGAGCATATTGTTGTGATGAGTGTAGCCACAAAATTCAATTAGAAGCGATAAAGAATTTTTTTAGATAATTTTACGATTTCGATTCGGAAAAGTTTGACAATAAAAGTGTTATAAATTATCATATTAAAAAACTAATATTTAAGGCATAGAAGAGAAGAGTAGTTAAGAAAGAATACGTACAGAGAGCTCTGGTAGCTGAGAAAGAGCGGTATACATCTTAATGAAAAAAGACTTGGAGCTGCGCAAGGAACTAATTTATTTAGGGATGGTGCGACGGGTTCTCCCGTTATAGAGATAGGGTATAAGCATATTTTGCCGTACCTGAAGAGGTTAATATGGTGACATATTAACAAACTGAGGTGGTACCGCGAAGCTAACAACTCTCGTCCTCAAGATGAATAATCTTGGGGGTGGGAGTTTTTTTGTTGCATAAAACTGGAAATGAGAAACAAAAAATAATTGAGGTGAGTAATATATGCATTGGGCGTATGAAGTAGCACATGAATTAATTAGGAAACATCCAAATAAAGAAACGTTTGTTTGTGCATCTGGAATTAGTCCGTCAGGTTCTGTTCATATTGGGAACTTTCGTGAAATCGTAACGACTTATTTCGTAGTAAGAGCACTTCAAGATTTAGGGAAAAAGACTCGTTTTATATTTTCGTGGGATGATTATGATAGGTTTAGAAAAGTTCCAAAAAATATTGATCCATCTTTTGCAAAGTATATTGGTATGCCATACTGTGATATTCCAGATCCGTATGGATGTCATAACTCGTATGCGGAGCATTTTGAAAAAGAGTTTGAAAAATCGCTTCAAGCATTTGGAATTGAAGTAGAATTTATTTATCAACATGATGAATATAGAAGTGGAAGGTATAATGAAAATATTTTAGAGGCTTTGTATAAACGAAAAGAAATATATGATATTTTAATGGATTTTAAAACTGGAGAGTGTAGTGAAAAAGAGCGAGAGAGCTTTTATCCAGCTACATTATATTGTGAGAGGTGCGGAAAAGATACAACAACTATTACACATTTTAATGAAGTATTAAAAATAGTCCGGTATGAATGTGAATGCGGAAATGAAAAAGAGTTATCCGTATTAAATACAAATAAAATGAAATTGAATTGGAAAATCGATTGGCCGATGAGATGGATGATAGAGGATGTTGTATTTGAACCGGGCGGTAGAGATCATTCATCAGAAACGGGTAGTTATAATGTATCAAAAGAAATTGCAAGGAAAATATTCAATTGTGAAGCGCCTCATTACGTTGCTTACGATTTCATTGGTATTAAAGGGAATCATGAAAAAATGTCTAGTTCTTCAGGGAATAGTATTACACCAAGCGATTTATTGAAAGTGTATATACCAGAAGTAATTCTCTTTATGTTTGCAAAATACAAACCAGGCGCTGCTTTTCATATTGGGTTGGATGAAGATGTGATTCGCAATTATACAGAATATGAACGATTGAAAGATAGTTATGAAAATAAAATGCTCAAAAATGAAGATTTATTTGATGCAATTAAACTATCTATAGTTGATAGCGTGTTTAAAGAATATCCGAGATTTAATCAAGTAGCAGGAACGTTACCATTATTAAATTTTGATTCAACTATTTTACAGGGGATATTAAAGAAAATAGATAGGAGTTATGCATTAGATGAAATGAGAGTGATAAGTAATCGCGCAGAGTATTGGATAAGAAACTTTCAATCTGAAAAATTAATCGCGGTAAATCAGGAGAAAAATGCTGAGTTTTACTACACATTAGATGAAAGGCAGAAAGAATGGCTAGTAGAAGTTTGTAAAATACTTCGTTCTATTAAAGATTACTCTAACTTAATGGAGCAATTATATGCGATTTGTTATCATGAAAATAAAAAAATAATGAAAGAAAATCAAAAACAATTATTCACTATTATATATAAGCTCATTATGAATCAATCAAATGGTCCTCGTATACCATTATTAATACATGTAGTAGGCATAGAAAAATTCATCACACTATTAGATTTCTAAAACACAGTTAAAAGCAACGTAAGTACCAAAATTTCTAAGTACTTGCGTTGCAAATTTTACTATCGTGAATACATTTTCGGACATTCATCACCACTTGGTTCATAAAAACAATGGCTTTTAAACTGTCCTACAAATGGCTGATTATACCATTCAGGTGGACAAGCTCCAACTGGACGGAAATACCAAAGAGCCCATCGTGCAGGCCAGCGCCATTGACCTTGTAAAACTTTTCGTGCGATTTCTTTTTCTGATTCACGAGCGCGTTGATAAAAATATCCATATTGTACTGCTTCAAATCCGCCGGGGCTTTGATATACAGCGTCTCGTACGGTACGGAGTTGTTTAAAATCTAAGCAATCACAAAATACACGGTTTACTACAACGCATCCAACTAACTCCTCACCTTGGCGACCTTCGCCTTCAGCTTCAGCACGAATTAATCGAGCTAGTAAATCAACATCACTTTCGTTGTATGGAATAAGGGGCATAGTGATACCACCTTTCTGTTATAGTAAAGAGTGTATGTTATAAAACAATCTGCGTGCTTTTTTACTTAAAAATAACATTTAATTTTAAGAGGAGCTTGTATAAAAAAAGCTAATTAGTAATAGTAGATAAATATAAAAGGGAGAGGTATTATGTATCGAATTCATAAAGACCATATCATTTACTCAATGTCACCAGAAAATAAGCCGTGTATGGAAGTAGAAATTGGGAGCAGTCTTGTATTTGAAACATATGATTGCTTTGAAAATCAAATCGATTCTGAAGATGTTGTGTTTCAAGAATTAGATTGGAACCGAATTAATCCAGCGACTGGACCTGTATATGTTAAAGGAGCAGAACCTGGCGATATATTAGTCGTAACGATTGAAAAAATTGAAATTGCAGAGCAGGGCGTTTTAACTACAGGTGCAAACCTTGGTGTAATGGGTGATGAGTTAAATGAAAATACAGTGAAAATTGTCCCAATACATAATGAATATGTTTTGTTTTCAAGTGAACTACAAATCCCGATTAATCCAATGATTGGGGTAATTGGTACTGCACCGAAAGAAGAGAGCATTTCATGTGGCACACCGCATGATCACGGCGGGAATATGGACTGTAAAGAAATTAAAGAAGGAACAACATTACTACTACCAGTTAATGTCCCAGGAGCACTATTAGCATTAGGTGATTTACACGCAGCAATGGGTGATGGTGAAATTGGTGTTAGTGGTGTAGAGGTTGCTGGTGAGGTAACGGTAACAGTTCAAATTATAAAAGGAAAACAATGGCCATTACCAATGGCTATTCAAAAAGAAAAAATGATGACGATTGCTTCAGAGAAATTGTTAGATGATGCAGCAAATCGTGCTGTACATAATATGGTGACATTTTTACATGAAGAATTAGCAATGTCTAAAGCTGATGCAACGCTTTTATTATCGGCAGCAGGTAATTTAAAAGTTTGCCAAGTTGTGGATCCGCTGAAAACAGCGCGTATGGAACTAGGAATGGATTATGTGGAGAAACTAGGATTTATTTTTAGTAAATTTCATATTAAATAGATAAGGGACGAAAAAGGATACTTTTGTATAAAAGCATCCTTTTTTAATTTACGGATTTTGTGAAAAGAGGTAGTATTTATTCTATATAAGTATATTTGAGATTGCGGATTAAAAAGGAGTTCAATAATGGTCAAAATTATGATTGTAGAAGACGATATGAAAATTGCAGAACTATTATCGACACATGTTGCGAAATATGGTTATCAAGGAGTTATTGTATCGGACTTTCAAAATGTATTAAACATTTTTTTAGAAGAACAACCAGAGTTAGTTTTATTAGATATTAATTTACCGAGTTTTGATGGGTACTTTTGGTGTCGTCAAATTCGCGGAGTTTCAACATGTCCGATACTATTCATTTCGGCCCGTGAAGGCACGATGGATCAAGTTATGGCGTTAGAAAACGGTGGCGATGATTTTATTCCGAAGCCTTTTCATTATGAAGTTGTAGTGGCGAAAATTCGTAGTCATTTAAGACGTGCATATGGAGATTATGCACCGAAACTAGAAGAGCGAATGATTGAGCAACATGGCCTTTGTTTATATCCTGAAAGACTTGTATTGAAACTTAGAAATGACGAGATTGATATAACGAGAAACGAAGCTATTTTATTAGAGACATTAATGAAAAATTATCCGCGTGTTGTGAGTAGAGAAGTGTTACTTAATAAATTATGGGATAGTGAATCTTATGTTGATGATAATACATTAAGTGTAAATACAACACGTGTGCGTAAAAAGTTACAAATGTTGCATATAGAAGGTGCGATTGAAACAATTCGTAGTGTTGGATATAGATTTCATATTACTTGGGATAATGGTATAGAAAAATGATAAGGTTGTTTATACGTGATCATATACCACTTATTTGCTTTACCATAATTCAACTACTAGCTATATTTCTCGTATATTGGTTTGATGGGCATAATCATATTACAACGGCGTTATATGCAATGTTTCTAGGTGTTTTCTTTATGGGAAGTTATTTAATGTTTCGTTATTTTACACATCGTTCTTTTTATGAGCGCTTAGCAAACCCCATGCAATCTTTGGATGAATCTGTTCAAAAATCTGATTTTGCAGCTGTATCGGCTGCTCTTCAAGAATTACTTGAGGTGCAATATAGACATTATCAAAATCAGCTGCAAATGCAAGAGAGAAAAAATAATGACCATTTAACCTTTATGAATCAGTGGATCCATCAAATGAAAACACCTTTATCTGTAATAGAATTAATTACACAGGATGAAGTAGATTCACGTTTTGAAAGTATAAATGAGGAAACTGATCGATTAAAAAAGGGATTAGAATTGGCTCTGTATGTCGCACGTTTAGAAGCGTTTACACAAGACTTTTATGTAGAAAGAGTACAACTACATAAAATAGTGAATGATTCGGTACATGAACATAAACGATTCTTTATCCGGAATTTTGTATATCCAGAGCTTGAAATTGATAAGGATATTACTGTAGAAAGTGATGTGAAATGGTTACAATTTTTAATCGGACAAATACTATCAAATGCGATTAAATATTCATCTGGTAGTAGAGAGAAGATTAAAGTGAAAGCTTGTAAGGAAGGTAATAATGTTATACTTGAAATTGCTGATAATGGTGTAGGAATACCGAAGCAAGATTTACCAAGAGTGTTTAAACCTTTCTTTACAGGAGAAAATGGTAGAGATTTTAAAGAATCAACTGGAATGGGGCTATATCTCGTATATGAAATTACGAAGCAATTAGGACATAGTGTAGAAATCCATTCAGAAGTTGGTAAAGGTACCGTTGTACGTATTAAATTTTAAATGTGTAAAAATGACTCAGGCTAAAGAACTTTTGAAATAAGTTTTTTAGCCTTACTTTATATGGATTAAATAAAATGATATAAAAGACTGGTATGATTCTAATAAAAGGTCGTGTAAGTATGTGTAATGACACAATAATAAATAAGGCTGTTAAATGAGAGGTTTTTAATAATTTATTAATATTTAAATAGTTTTTTGTAAGAAAAAAGCTCGCCCTTTGAAAGAGCTAGCTTCATGAATTTTAATTAAGTAAACAAACTTAATAATTTATATCCAATTAATCCTAAAATAGTGATAGGAACCATCATTAAGAAAGAAGAAATTCGATTAGCATTAGAGCGTTCTAATACAAGAATCAAGATAATCCCGACTATGACTTCGGTATATCCAACAGGTAACATGTGACTATAGTGTTCAAAATTTAAAAGAATGTGAAGTCCATCCGTTACAAAAACTCCACTTAAAAGTGCGCTTCCGAATTTATGAAGTGGATTTGTAGTATCTTTCCATAGAAAACCTGCAATTCCAAAGATAGTTCCTCCTATACATGCACATACAATCCATACAGATATAAAATAAATAGAGTGAGCTACATTTTTAATAACTATTGCATAACCATAGTAGCCTAATACCATACCGAGTAGTGCAAGGATACCAGAAAGTATAGCTGAACGCTTAGAATAACTAAAGCTAGCCACAAAAAAGGATGGAACTAACTAAACGCTTCCTAGATTAGCTAATGAATTCCAATGTCCAGGAAGTATACTTTGTCCAAATTTAGTTAGTATACCAACAATTATCCCTACTATAATCGGGATGAGAAAAATCCTTAAAAACATATTTAACTTTGTGATTTTTAATGTCCTGTCCATAAATTCAATCCTTACATTATTATTTTCTGTAAAGATATAATAGCTTATTACAAGGGAATAATCAATAAAAATTTATCGAAAAACAATAAGTGGTTATTGGGTAATGAATAACATTTTGTTTTTATATAAAATTTATCCCGCTTTAATGGGCAGTAAGCCCCCCAGCTCAAAATTCAGCGAAAGCAAAGAAATTAGGTGGGGGATCAACTGCCCATAAAAGTCCGATTGGTTCAACTAATAATCAGTGGAGGATGAAGAAAACCCCCACTGATTAAAGTTTCACTTTATATAAGAGAGAGTGCTTAGAAGTTTACTACTGGGGAAATCTAAAGGACGTATTACATTGTGCTTGTTCAATATGGAGCTAAGAAATGATAAATAAGCCTAAAAGAAAGCAATCTTTTTAACAGCACAAATAATTGCATTTACTCATACAGTACTAGTATGGTACAATATGGTTATTAATGACGGAAAGGAATGATGGGTGGACGATGATTAACTAATCTTATTTTTAAATGTTGAAATTCAATAAATTTCAATTTCTAAAAAATAGGATTAGTCTGCCCAATTCCAAACAACGGTATTGCTATTTGATTTGCGTAATAGCTTATTTGGGTATAAATAATGTAACGACTAATCCTGCCAAAATTACTTTGGGAGGATTTTTTTGTTCTCCCTTAATGAAAGGGATCGGTAATATGAAAGAAATTTTAAAATTAAATGATGTTTATGTTGAAATAAAGGAAAATACTTTGTTAGAAAAAATGAATGTAGCAGTGAAACAAGGGGATGTTATCGGATTAATTGGTAAAAATGGTGCTGGTAAATCAACGTTACTTCAATTAATAAATGGAAAGATTGAGCCTTCAAAAGGGATTGTTGAATGGCAGCAAATGAATATGACAACCGCATATGTTGAGCAAGAAATAGAATCTTTTATTAGTAATGATGTGATTTCGCAAGAAGCAGAACTTCTTGCGAAATGGGGCGTGCCAACGAACGATTTTCATACTTTAAGTGGTGGTGAAAAGCTGAAAATTCGATTAGCAAAAGGATTTGCCGAAAATCCTAATGTCTTAATATTAGACGAACCGACAAATCATTTAGATGAGATCAGTACGGGATTTCTCATTAAACAAATAAAAAATATGAAAGGTACTGTTATCGTTGTATCGCATGACCGATATTTTTTAGATGTTGTCGCAACTAAAATATGGTCAATTGAGGACAAAAATTTAATTGAGCATAGTGGTAATTATACGAGCTACATGAAAGTACGTGAGCAAAGAAGGAAGTCGCAGCAGCGTGAATATGAAAAGCAGCAAAAAAAGATAGAACAAGTAGAAACACATATAAAAGAATTGAGTTCATGGTCACAAAAGGCACACGCGCAGTCTACAAAACAAGAAGGAGTGAAAGAATTCTATCGTGTAAAAGCGAAGCGAATGGATGCACAAGTGAAGTCAAAACGAAAACGACTCGAAAAAGAGCTGGAGAAAACGAAAGTAGAACGTGTGAAAGAAGAATATTCAGTTGAGTTTTCTATTCAAGCGAACAAAAAAATAGGAAAACGCTTTTTAGAAGTGAAGCAATTAAAAAAAGACTTTCATGGGAAAGTATTATTTGAAAACGTTAATTTTACAATTCAGCACGGTGAGAAAGTTGCGATTGTTGGACCAAACGGTAGTGGGAAAACAACATTACTGAAGATGATTATGGGAAACGAAACTGCAGAAGGAGAAATATGGATTTCACCTTCTGCAAACATCGGCTATTTAACACAAGAAGTTTTTGATTTACCGCTTGATAAAACACCGGAAAATTTATTTTTTAAAGAGACGTTTGAAGAAAGGGGAAAAGTCCAAAATTTAATGAAACATTTAGGATTCCAAGCGTCTCAATGGAAAGAGCCGATTGAGCATATGAGTATGGGAGAAAGAGTAAAATGTAAGCTAATGGCTTATATTTTAGATGAAAAAGATGTACTCATTTTAGACGAACCGACGAATCACTTGGATCTACCTTCACGTGAACAACTTGAAAATACATTAGCTGAGTATAACGGAACATTAGTAATTGTATCTCACGATCGATATTTTCTGGAGAAAACCACTAACATAAAACTCGTGTTTTCAAACAATACGATACAAAAGCAGCTAGAAGAACCTACTAAAACAAGAGATGAGATTGAAGAGCTACGTTTAACGTTAGAAACAGAGAGACAAGAAGTATTAGGTAAATTAAGCTTTTTAACTTCTAACGACAAAGAATATAAAGAACTTGATGAACGATTTATAGAACTTACGAAGCAGATAAAGGCGCTATAACGTAAGTAAGGGGGATTAACATGGGAGAAGAGAGTTCAACTAAGTTATTTAGAATAGATTGTGGAGATATATACTTGCAAGAGTTTATGGTCAAAGATGCAGAGAGTATTTATAAAATAGCAAATCAACCGGAAATAGAAAAGTTTTTACCAGACTGGAAATCAACAAAAGAACAAAGGATGGATTGGATTGCAAATTACGAAATACCAGCAAACAAAGCATTTCTTGAGACAGTGAAAACTACGAACAACATAGATAATCATATGTTAAAGCTAGGAATATTTAAGGAAGCTACAAATGAATGCATTGGATGGTGCTGCACAGGCATGAAAGAAGAACTCCCTTCACCAAACAGAGAGATAATGTATGCTATCTCAAATGAACATCAAAATCATGGCTATGCTACAAAAGCGACTAAAGGTTTAATTGACTATTTGTTTAAAGAAACAAATTTAATTGTCCTCAACGCAATTGCTTTAATTAACAATGCACCATCAAATAAAGTTATTAAAAAATGCGGGTTTACTTATTTGAGTGAACAGAAGATAGAAAATCAACTATATAATCATTATGTATTGAGTAAATCTGAATGGATAAAAAATATTTCTCTGTAAAAGGAATTAAAACGAGATCATTAAAAGCTTAGAGCTAAAACTCTAAGCTTTTTTATATTCATTTTATCCCGCTATTTGTCGGGCAGTAAGCCCCCGAATAGTGATGGCTGATAATCAGTGGGTGATGAACAAAACCCCCACTGATTAATGTTTCACTTTATACCTGCTAACATATGAAAGGTACGATTTCTTGATGGAATTGCTTTTCAACAAAATAGGAAGATCAAGCTGTACGTGGGATATCGAGTTGAAAATCATTTATGAAAAGGGGATTGGAATATTTTGTCGAATTTATGTATCAATGATAATACAAATTTCTTACTCAAATCATTCTACAAATCAATTACTTAAAAAATGGAAGGGAAAAGAAAAGTGGGCGGTATAAAGAAGCATTTAGTCTTAGTCAATAAAAATTGCTGGTAAGTCTATTAAAGAGTTACATATAAAACTTACGGTTGAGTACTAGTAGATTAAATCTTTAAGTCAGGAATTAGTTTAAATGAGGGAGGGGAACACATATTATAATTTGGTTTCGTCACTTACCACAAATAAGTATGGTTTATTCAGAATGGACTCCTTTTATACAGAATAATTGGTACCGAAAACATTATATGAAGTTTGTATATATACTCCAGATAATTATTTTTCTAATACCTTATTTCTTTGAAACAGGTTTCACTCATATTAATATATTTTATCTTATCATAATAGGTATCTTAGTATTCATCATTCACGAATGTATACACATTTTAGTAATAAGTAAAAAAGGGGATATTAGCTTAACATTTAGTAAAAGATTTTTTTGGCTAAATACAAATGCAGTCTTATCCAAAAAGAGATTTTGGGTCTTTATGAGCTTGCCTATTATTGTATTATCAGTAGTTCCTGCTATGATGTCGTTCTTTGTATCAGGAAATATTAAATCAATTTTATTATTTATATGTTGGATAAACACATTCATTTCCGCCTCAGATATTTACAATTCGTTTTTGATTGCAATGAAACCGAAGCGCTCATTTTTTTGCAGAGGTTATTATAAAGTGAAATAGTATTTAATGGGTAACTCAAATATGCTTCAACTACATACAACAGTTAAAATATAATATTTGAAAGTAAAAAGACCGATAAAAAATCGGTCTTTTTATATTAATAAAATAAAGATTAGAAAATAGCATTGTAATTCAAACCAATATGCAAATATTATAAGGTAGATATGCTTTGTTTATAGATTGAAAATAGATTTGTTATCAGTTTTTTTAGAAATCTTACAAGCGTGTAAGATAAATGAAAGATGAATCAATATGAGCTGTAAGACAATTCATTTACACTCTATAGTGAGCAGTGGAAATGAAGGGAGAATATAAATGGAAATTTTGCAGGCAAATAGTATTAGTAAAGTATATAAAGGGAAAGTACCTTATAAAGCATTAGTAGATATTGATTTATCAATTCAAGAAGGTGAATTTGTAGGAATTATGGGCCCGTCAGGTAGTGGAAAAACAACGTTATTAAATATGGTATCTACTATTGATTCTCCATCATCGGGAGAAATTTTAATAAATGGTACAAATCCTTTTCAATTATCATCAGAAGAATTAGCGTTATTCCGCAGGAAACAATTAGGATTTGTATTTCAATCATTTAATCTTCTTAGCACACTTACTGTAAAAGAAAACATCGTATTGCCGATGACTTTAGATGGTGTTTCCGTGCAAGAAATGAACAAGCGATTGGAAGAGATTGCAGAAAAGTTAAATATTACAGATATCTTGAATAAAAGAACGTTTGAAATATCAGGGGGACAAGCTCAAAGAACAGCAATCGCTCGTGCGATCGTTCATAAGCCGCAATTATTACTTGCAGATGAACCAACAGGGAACTTGGACTCTAAATCTTCAAATGATGTAATGGAGATGCTTGATACTCTAAATAAAGAAGAAAAAGCAACGATGATGTTAGTTACACATGATCCGTATGCAGCGAGCTTTTGCAGCCGAGTAATCTTTATTAAAGATGGTCAACTATATAACGAAATTTATTGTGGTGAAAGTAGGCAAACTTTTTATCAAAAGATTATGGATGTCCTTTCTTTGTTAGGAGGAAAAAGGCATGACTTTTCGTCAGTTCGCATTTAATAATATTTTTCGCAATAAGCGTACATATGCTGCCCATTTTTTAAGTAGTGCATTTTCTATTATGATTTTCTTTACGTATGCTCTTTTATTATTTCATCCTGATTTACAAGGTGAGTTGAAATCGACAAGTGCAACAATAAGTGCATTTGGTACATTGGGATTTTCAGTTTCGCAAGGATTGATTTTTTTATTTTCATTTTTCTTCATTTTATATTCAGTTAGTTCGTTTTTAAAGACGCGTAAGAAAGAATTTGGTATTTTAATGATGCAAGGTATGTCAATGAGACAGCTTAAGAAATTATTATTAATTGAAAATATGTTGATTGGACTTGGTTCAATTTGTATAGGGATTTTCATTGGACTCATATTTTCTAAACTAGTCTTATTGATAAGTGCAAGTGTATTAATGATTAATAATGGTTTACCTTTTTATATACCAGTTCGGGCTGTATTATTAACAGTTATTACATTTCTTTTCTTGTTTTTAATTGTTTCATTATTTACATTTAAAATGATAAAAGTAACGGAACTTGTGGAACTTATTCAAGCAGAGGAAAAGCCAAAACCTGAACCAAAATCTTCAGTTTTATTATCGATACTTTCTTTAATTAGTATAGGGTATGGATATTTTTCAGTATTTCGCTTTATTTCAAGTTCCAGTTTTACTACACTCGGAATGGGTGTCTTACTAGTAATTATAGGAACGTACTTTTTATATACACAGTGTAGCGTTTATATATTACATCTTGCTAAAAGGAGAGAATCTTTCTTTTTAAAGAGAACAAATATATTAACATTTTCAGAATTAATTTACCGTATGAAAGATAATGCAACGATGTTTTTTATAGTATCTATTGTTTCAGCAGTTGCATTTACAGCAATTGGTACAACAGCCGCAATTGGAAATAGGGATTTGGTAAGGATGACAAATCCGTATACATTTTTGTATGGAAGTTTGGAAAATGACAAAGTATTGAATAAAAATCTTTCTATTATAAAAAAACACCTTTCTGATGCTAATATTCCGTATCGAATGGCTTCATCTTCATATATATACACAGAAAATAGCGTAAATGTAATGAAGTTAAGTGAATACAACGATCTTGCTAAAGCACTAGGCTATCAACAAGAAACCATTGAAAAAGAAGATGAAATTTTATTAATTCCTGGAGTTGTATCACAAAAACAAGAATTTAAAAATGGCGAGTATAAAAAGGATATAGAAGTCATTCAAGGTGATTGGACAAAGACATTTCATGTGAAAAAAGCTGTAGAAAATTTAGTTTTACCCCATGATTCTAGAACTATTTATATCGCTGTTCAAGATCAAGTGTATGATGGAATGCCTCTTACTAGTGACCCAGTTAATGAAGAAATTTCATATCGTACTTACGGATTTGTTGTAGATGATTGGATAAAAACGAAAGAGATTTCCAATCAATTAAAGAGTATATTTGATAAAGATCTTAGGGACAGAGATTTCTACTTTGAAGCTTTAACATTAAACTTGTTGGAAGCAAAGCAAAAGAATGGTTTATTACTTATGGTAAGTATTTTAGTCGGAATCGTCTTCTTTACATTCGCCGCTAGTTTTATTTATTTCCGATTATATACAGATTTATATCGCGATCAACAGCAATATAAAATGATTTCGAAAATGGGATTAAGTAAAGGTGAGTTGAAAAAAGTTGTAACGAGGCAGTTATTATTAATGTTCTTTTTACCAATTGTCGTTGCAGTGATTCATACTGTAGTCGCTTATATGGCATTACAACAATTAGTCGACTTTTCTATCATAAATAGCTCTATCGCCATTTTAATTTCATTTATATGTATACAAGTTTTATACTTCTTTATCACTCGTTGGCGTTACCTACAAAAGCTTTATAAAACTATGGAACAGTAGAGAACATCAGCAAGTAACATTGCAGAAAAGCATGTAAAAAAACAATATGAGTTATGAAAGGAATTGTAATGAAAAAAACATTATCAATTTTCATATTATGTATATTAATTTTAATTAGTTTAAGTGCATGTGCTAAAAGTGAAGAATTATTTCCAGCTAACGGTGTATTAATCATTGGAGATGAGAATCATACTGGAGCAATTATGAATCGTTATAAGGAAAATACGAAAGAACATGAAATTTTCCCAGTGAAAACAGGGGAATTTGAAAAAGGAAAGGTATTAATATTAAATGAATCTACTGCACAAGCGATGATTAAAGCAAAGATTTTTCGTAAACGTGACCAAGGAGCCCTTTCCAAACTGGTAGATACGTTGCCGAATTTTCCAAAAGAAAGCTCACTACTATTTATAAATGAAGAAGAAAAGAATATTAAAAGTATTAAAATAGAAGGAAAAGAGATACCAGTTGCATATGATAGTGATGCTTGGCTTGGCAATAAACGTGACTATGGAGCACTATGGTATATCATTGTGGCGAAAAATAGTGTGTATAAAGAAATAAAAGCGAATGAAACGAATATGCAACTTCTACATCTAAAAAAATCGTTAGGTGATGAAAAACCTAAAATGTCGACAGATAATACATTGATTAATGAAAAAGTAAAAGTAAGAAAGTTAATTGAAGGTTTTAAAGAGAAAGTATCAGTTCAGTTTGTAACGATCGGAGAAAAATCTTAAAAAAGAGTTCGAGGTTGATAGAAAGTTTATCAACCTCGAACTCTTTTTTAGTTTATAGACAAATCAATTATTATGCTTTACATTACTTCATTTAATCGAGTCTCGTTTGTTTCCTCAATCGCATTTGAATTTTGAACTGAATTATTTTGGGCTTCTTTTTCTTTACGAGCCTTTTGTAGCATTTCAAGGATGATCCATAAAGGAACGCCTTTATCCTTTAACATCTTCCATAAATCTAATTCATTAAATTTATGCTCAGGCTGTTTCATTTCTTTTTCAGATGAACGAATATCAAACTTGATAGGATCATTTACTTTCTTACTTTCAAGTTTAGTAGAAGAGATAGTATTATGCTCAAGAGTAGATGGAGTTATTTTAGTAGGTTGAGATAATGTATGAATATTTGATCCGATTTGCATGATTTTTCCTCCTTTTCAAGCAATGAGATTAGTTTTCTTATGGTTTTTAAATCTTTTTAACATGAGGAAATTATATCTAATTATAAATCTAAATAAATAGATTTACAAGTTATATTGTAAAAAGTAAATGTTTACTTGAATTAATATTTATCAACATTTGTATATGTTTTCTATATATACAATGTATATAAAATACTTTACATTATGTTTAAGTTGTTAAATTATTCTGTTAATTTGTTAAAAAGAAAAATGTAAACGTTTTATTAGGGGGGAGAAAGTATGGGGAAGTTATTTTTAAAAATATGTTTTTTTGCATTAGTGACCGTATGTTCATTCGCAGCGAAAATATCATACGCTGAAGAGAGGCAACAAAATAATTATCCTATCATATTGGTGAATGGATTTGCTGGATGGGGTAGAGAAGAAATGCTTGGCGTAAAATATTGGGGTGGTGTTCATGATATACAGGAAGATTTGAAACGAAATGGTTATACGGTACATACCGCAGCTGTTGGACCTGTTTCTAGTAACTGGGATCGTGCATGTGAATTGTATGCACAAATTAGCGGTGGGACAGTAGACTATGGTGCAGTACATGCTGAGAAACATGGACATAATCGTTTTGGCAGAACTTATAGTGGTTTTGCGCCGAATTGGAGTGAAACAAATAAAGTTCATTTAGTTGGACATAGCATGGGTGGACAAACGATTAGAACATTAGTACAGCTATTAAAAGAAGGTAGTTTTGAAGAAAAGAATTATGTGAAAAATCACCCAGACACCAAAATATCACCACTATTTGAAGGCGGAAAATCATATGTTCATAGTGTTACAACATTAGCAACCCCTCACAACGGTACAACACTTGCGGATGGTAGTCTTCTACTGCCGTTCGTTAAAGATTTACTCATTACAGCTGCAAGCTTTGGGGGAAACAATAATTTATCATTATATGATTTTAAATTGGATCAATGGGGTATAAAGAAGAATGCTGGAGAGTCCTTTTTCCAATATAGTAATCGTATTCTAAATAGTTCACTTTGGAAAAATACAAAAGATATAAGTCAATGGGATTTAAGTACAGATGGTGCAAAGGAGTTAAATAATTGGGTAAAGACGCAACCAGATGTGTATTATTTATCCTATAGTGGACATGCATCACAAGCAGCACCTATAACAGGTTTACATTTGCCTCATATAACGATGAATAAAGTGTTAATGGGAAATGCATTTTTCTTAGGTTCTTATGCGAGATATGAAGAAAACCGTCCGCTAGTTGATACTTCTTGGTGGCAAAATGATGGTGTAGTAAATACAAATTCTATGATTGCACCATCTTCTAATGTTACTGTAAATAATAATGAGTCATTACAGGTTGGAAAATGGAATCCTATCGAAACGAAAGCGAATTGGGACCATCTCGACATGGTAGGGTTAAGTGTTTCAGACTCGTTAGGTTTTTCTAGCATTCAAGAGTTTTATAGAACAATTGCTGAAAAGCTATCACGTTTACCGAAATAGGTAATAATAAAGCGCTCTCGATGGAATTCGAGAGCGCTTTATATTATATTGAAAGAGGGATTTGGTAGAAAAATATGGGGGGATATTATGAAAATTCAAGTTGTATTATCAGGATACGGAACAGTAGGCAGAGAGTTTATAAAATTATTAAATGAAAAATATTCATATATATATGAAACATATGGGATTCAATTAGTTGTAAGTGGCGTATTAGGGAGAAATATTGCAATACATAATGAAGAAGGCTTATCTCTTCATCATTTATTGATGTATGGTGGCGGTACCGCTGCAATTGAAAAATATTTAGAGTATCATCCGAAGGAACGTGCAATAACTAGCATAAGTGGTACTGTATTGGTAGAATCAACGGTTACAAATCTTAAAGATGGAAATCCAGGGAAACAATATATGAAACAAGCGATTGAGAAACAGATGGATATAGTAGCAATTTCTAAAGGTGCGCTCGTTACAAACTGGAGAGAAATAAATGAAGCAGCAAGAGGCGCAAATGTACGAATTCGATATAGCGGTGCAACAGCCGCTGCACTACCGACACTAGATATTGGACAATTTAGTTTAGCCGGTTGCAGTATTGATAAAATAGAAGGAATATTAAATGGAACAACTAATTATATTCTTACGAAAATGTATGAGGAAGATATGACATTTGAAGAAGCGCTGAAAGAAGCACAAAATAAAGGGATTGCTGAGACAAACCCTATATTAGATATAAGTGGTTCAGATAGTGCGTGTAAATTGTTACTTTTGACTAACAGCTTAATGGAAACAGAGAAAACACTTACTGATATACATATAAAAGGAATCGAGCACGTTACAAAACAGCAAATACAAAACGCTAAGGAACAACATAAAATTATTAAATTAATAGCATCAATATATAAGGATGAGGGTGGCAATGTGAATTTAAATGTTGAACCGTGCGAAATAGAAAAAGATCATCCGTTAGCAAATGTAAATGGGACCGAAAAAGGAATTACGTTCTTTACAGATACGATGGGACAAGTTACTACAATTGGTGGGGCTTCTAATCCACGAGGCGCTGCAGCTGTAGCTTTAAAAGATGTAATTAACTTATATCGAAAAGATTTGTAAGACCGTACCGCCCTTTATAAAAAATACATATGTCGTGGACCTTTTGAGAATGAAATAAATATGCAAAAATGATTGCAGGGGGTAAGGAATTGTTTAAGGATTTTAAAGTTGTTAAAGATCGTCCCGTTTATATTCAATTAAAAGACTATTTGAAAAAGATGATTATGAAAGGGCATTTGCTCGGGGATCAAAAAATCCCATCAACAAGGGAACTAAGTGAATTACTAAGTGTGAGTAGAAACACTGTACTCGCTGCTTATGCAGATTTAGAGCAAGAAGGACTCATTTATGCAGTTAAAGGAAAAGGGAACTTTGTTGCGAAGGTGGATATATCTAACACTTCGTCTGTTGAAATAGATTGGAAAAATAAACTTAATACAGTGACCGCATTAGCGGACGAATTAGATTTAATGAAACATGGTGTTCGTTGGGAAAAGGGAATGATTGTTTTTAATAGTATAGCCCCGGATGAGAAGCTATTTGATGTTGAAAATTTCAAAAGAGCTTTTCTTACTCGTATGTCCATTGAAGGGGACATCGTATTGAACTACGGATATGCAAAGGGATATAGACCGTTAATGAATTATTTACTTCATTACATGGAAATGAAAGGTGTAGACATTTCGAATAAAGATATTCTAATTACAAATGGATTTACAGAAGGATTGGATATTGTACTCTCTTCTTTATCAAAAAAATCCGGTCGTGTCATTTGTGAGAATCCAACTCACCATGCTGCACTTAAGCTTTTCCGTTTACATGGACTTGAAGTTCATGGGATTGATATGCATGAGGATGGTATTGATACGAATGAAGTTGAAAAAAGTTTGCGTGAAAAAGATTTTGATTTTGCTTATTTAATTCCTTCTTATCATAATCCAACCGGTATTGTTACGAGTTCAGAGAAAAGAACGGAATTGATGAGGTTATTCTCAAAATACAACGTTCCTATTATAGAGGACGGATTTAATGAAGAATTACGTTATTCAGGTTCACATTTAGCTCCATTATTAACTTTTGCTGGTGCTGGCAATAATGTGATTTATATTAGTAGCTTTTCAAAGGTACTTTTCCCTGGTTTACGTGTAGGGTGGATTATTGCAGATAAAGAGCTGATTCATTATTTAGAAAGCGTAAAAAGAGCAAGAACGATTCACACATCTACGCTAGATCAAGCTGTTCTGTTTCAATATTTACATGAGGGATATTTTGAAAAATATTTAAAAAAGGCAAGATCTGTTTATAAGAAAAAATATGAGTTAGCTGTCGGGGCATGTAACCAGTACATTCCTTTCAAAAGAATGACTGGAGATGGTGGACTGCATTTATTTATAGAGCTAGAAGAGCATATGAACGCCCGCACACTTTTACAAAAGTGTTATGAGAAAGGCGTTACGTTTTCACCTGGAGATGTTTTTTACTCTGATGGAGAAGGAGCGAACACTTTCCGATTAGGGTTTTCGCGCTTGAAAGAAGAAGAAATAGTTCGGGGAATTAAAATAATTGGTGATACATTAAAAAATGAAAATTGGAGTTGAGAAAATGAAAATCGGTGTTATTATGGGCGGGGTATCGTCTGAAAAACAAGTTTCAATTATGACCGGGAATGAAATGATTGCTCATTTAGATAAAAATAAGTATGAAATAGTCCCAATTACATTAAATGAAAAAATGGATTTAATTGAAAAAGCGAAAGACATTGACTTTGCATTGCTCGCATTACACGGAAAATACGGAGAAGATGGGACAGTTCAAGGAACACTGGAGAGTTTAGGGATTCCTTATAGCGGAAGTAATATGTTATCTAGTAGTATATGTATGGATAAAAATATTTCGAAAAAGATTTTACGTTATGAAGGTGTAGAAACACCAGATTGGATTGAACTTACAAAAATGGAGGATCTAAATCTTGATGAGTTAGATAAGTTAGGATTTCCATTAGTGGTAAAACCAAACTCCGGCGGATCGAGTGTCGGGGTGAAAATCGTTTACAATAAAAATGAATTGATCTCAATGCTAGAAACTGTATTCGAATGGGATTCTGAAGTAGTAATTGAGAAGTATATAAAAGGTGATGAAATTACATGTTCTATTCTGGATGGAAAACAGTTACCTATAGTTTCAATTCGACATGCAGCCGAGTTCTTTGATTACAATGCAAAATATGATGATACTAGTACAGTTGAGGAAGTTATCGAACTTCCAGCAGAAATTAATGAACGTGTAAATAAAGCTTCACTGGCTTGTTATAAAGCATTAAAATGTAGTGTTTATGCAAGAGTTGATATGATGGTGAAGGACGGAATTCCATATGTAATGGAAATTAATACATTACCAGGGATGACACAATCAAGCCTATTGCCCAAAAGTGCAGAAGCAGCGGGAATTAGTTATAGCAAACTATTAGATATGATTATTGAAACATCATTAAAAGTTAGAAATGAAGAAGGGTTTTAAGGAGATTATATAACTAATTCTTTTGACAGTTTCACGAAGTATGCTATGATGAATACATTATAAAAACAAAATATTTATCCACTAGGGGGGCCTTTTATAGGCTGAGATCAAATGTGATTTTGAGACTCTTAGTACCTGATCTGGTTAATGCCAGCGTAGGGAAGTGGGAAAGACGTTGCTATTTAATGAGTAAATAAATACTGTCAATTTCACTTTCTTTACGCCTGTAAAGAAAGTTTTTTTATTTTACAGCTTTAATAATTGTGGATAAATACTTATATTTTATACATTATTGGAGGGATTTAAATGACTTTTTCACAATCATTACGTAAAGAAGTAGATTCAATTTGGGAAGCGAGTTTTAACCATCCTTTTGTAAAAAAACTTGGTGAAGGAACATTAGATTTAGCTAGTTTTCGCTATTATGTGCTTCAAGATTCATATTATTTGAGTCATTTTGCTAGAGTACAAACTTTAGGAGCTGCAAAAGCTCTTGAATTAGAGACGACAGCTCGTATGGCACATCATGCTCAAAATACATATGAGGCCGAGTTATCTTTACATGAGAATTTTGCTAAAAAGCTAGGGATAACAAAAGAAGAAAAAGATAATTTTATTCCTGCGCCAACTGCATATGCGTATACTTCACATATGTATCGTGCTGCGTATGAAGGGCATTTAGGAGATATCATTGCAGCAATTTTACCTTGCTATTGGTTGTATTATGAAATTGGCGAACACTTAAAAGAGTGCCAGCCGGAAGAGCCAATTTATAACGAATGGATTTCTGCTTATGGATCTGATTGGTTCCGTACGCTAGTTGAAGAACAAATTACACGTTTAGATACTATCGCTGAAAAAGTAACAGAGGCAGACCGCAAACGTATGAAACAGCATTTTATTATTAGCAGTCAATATGAATATTCATTTTGGGAAATGGCTTATACATTAGAAAAGTGGCCAGTGGATAAAGACGTAAAAGACGTAATTGGATAAGGAATAGAAGCAATGTTATAGATAGGTATGGATCATACCTATCTATATATTTTTTCTTGTCAAATTTGCGTAAAGTCATTAGTGCTACGGATATGGCGAAATAGAATATCGATAATTTAGCTCATTTACTTGTCTACGCATTAACTGGATAAACTTCTGTCACATTTATTTTACAATCAAAGAACGTAAATGTTGGTGGTATGAAGTTAAATAAGAAAAGAAACCCGAGCTGTTAGCTGTAACGGAGTTGTTTTTTCTTTGCAGGAATTTCTAAATCATCATGGAGTGTTGTTAATACGATATGCAAATAGGCATATCATATTTTTTTGAGCTCTTTATGTGTTAAAATTAGATATAGAGATATGTAAATATAAAGAAGCAAAAGCAGGAATATCCAATGAATTTTGAGAGGTGTTATATGTTTACAAATAAGAAATTAATTCGATTTGGTTTATCGTTGTTTGTATTTTTAGGGATAATTAATTTTACAATCAGCTATTTCCAAACATATCTTGAAACAGCAGCAGATATTAAATGGGTAATTCCGGAAATTTGGAAAACTATTTTACTAGATGTTCCTCAAGGTATACTTGTTCTTTTAGGCGCAATTGCTTTATATGATTTCACAAAAGAGGCATCACAAAAAGACGCATCAATCTAAGTGTGTCTTTTTCTATTAGGAATTTCATAGAGAGTTTTGCTGGAGAAATAGAATGAAAAGCCCTAATAAGGGCTTTTTTCTTTGTAGGAATTTCTTATCCGTCATATAAACCGGTCACTAGGAGATGTTATAGCGAAACGCATTTACATTACAGAAAAATTTAAGCGGCAGACGGAAATATATAGGATATGGCAACATAATTATTGAGAAATTAATTGAATTTAGTAGGTATGAAGATATGACGCTAGAATTCATATTTTTTAATTTTTATTTATCCCGCATTAACGGGCTGTTCGTAAAAGCCTGATTGGTGAGGGCTAATAATCAGCGGGGGATGAACTCCCCCCCACTGATTAAAGTTTCACTTTATAAAAATGAGCCCATAGCAAAAATAGGTATATGAACAAGGTGCATCATTTAGTGATAAGTCATACTTTGTTGGTGTACGTATTGAACTTAGTTTATAGCGCTATTTTTACTTAGATGTAACGAACAGAAATATAGGGAAGCATCAATGAGGTTGTATTTTATAAACGGAGGTTATGAAAATGAATCAGTTTCAACAAGAACTACAAGCGTTAAGTCTTAATGATTACCGATCTGGAAATATTGTCTATTGGGACCAGCAAAATCAATATCCATATTACTATATTGAAGATGCTGCTCGTCGCTGTGGGGGTTGTGGTCGTTGTGGTGGTTGTGGTGGAGGTCGTTGTGGCGGATTTCGTTGTGGTGGATTCCGTTGTATTGGTTGCTTCGGTTGTTTTGGTTGCGGAGGTTGTGGAGGTTGTGGAGGCTGTGGTGGTTGCTCTAACTGTTTTGATGGTTTTAGTGGTACTACTGATACTACTGGTACTACTGGTACTATTATAACGTATGAATATTGATTGCATTTATCCTGCTATTTGCCGGGCAGTAAGACCCTAAAAAAATTCAGCGAGAGCAAAGTGGCGGACTACCCATAAAAGCCCGATTGGTGAAGGCTAATTAAAGCTTCACTTTATCAATTAAAAAACATTAGTTTTATATATGTACTTGCCGACAAAGAATATAGCCATTATTAATGGATATATTCAATCATTCAAGTGAAAGAGTAACAATAAGATATATAGATGTAATCAAGAGGTGATGGATAAAGCAATGACTAGATTTAAAATCTAATCATTGCTCTTTTCTTATGGTTTTATCATCAAATATCTGTCTAGCTTAGGGATTGATTTCTTCTAGCTAATGAATTTAT
>NZ_JBMOWC010000061.1:0-24981 GCF_049310765.1 Bacillus sp. PSXD-155
TGAAGTGCACCCCAATTGTTAGACACAGTCTAACAATTGGAGGTGCATTTTTTATGGCTAAATTTTCTTCAAAAGAAAAAATCCAAGCGGTGAAACGATATTTAGATGGTACAGAAAGTGGAAAAATAATTGCTAAATCTATAGGAGTTAACCCTAGCGTACTTCGTGAGTGGATTAGACGATATGAGTCTTCAGGTGAAAAGGCCTTTGAAAAGTGCTATACATTCTACCCAGCCCAGTATAAACTAGATGTACTTTATTATATGAATGAACACGGGACATCTATCAGAGAAACAGCGGCACTTTTCAATATACCGTCTTATGAAACACTTCGGAAATGGAAAATAGCTTATGAAACAGGAGGATTGGATGCCCTACAATCAAAGAAAAAGGGGCATCCAACCATGAAAGATAAAAAAATAAAACCAGTAGATGAAGGATCAATCGAAGCCTTACAAGCGGAAAATGAGCGTTTACGTATGGAAAATGCATATTTAAAAAAGTTGAATGCCTTAGTTCAAAACAAAGAAAAATCACCAAACAAGACAAAGCGCAAGTAATCTACGAGTTAAGGCATGAATTTCCTATCAAGGAGTTACTTCAACTCGCAAACATTCCACGTAGTACGTACTATTACTGGATGAAACATTTTAATCGTCCTGATCCAAATGCGGAGGTAAAAGAACTGATTCAAGCTATTTATAATGAACACGATGGGTGTTATGGTTATCGTCGTATTCGTGATGAACTTATGAATCGTGGACACAAAGTAAATCATAAAAAAGTATATCGCCTTATGAAAGAATTAGGGTTAAAATGTCTGGTTCGTATGAAAAAATATCGCTCTTACAAAGGGACAGTTGGGAAAATTGCGCCAAATATTTTAAATCGCAACTTCCAAGCTGAAAAACCAAATGAAAAGTGGGTTACAGATATTACGGAGTTTAAGTTATTTGGGGAGAAGTTATACCTATCACCAATGTTGGATTTATTTAATGGTGAAATTATCACGTATACAATTAGTTCCAGACCGACCTATTCCCTTGTTTCAACGATGTTGGACCAAGCCCTTTATTGTGTAACCGATCCGGATAAACTCCTCATTCACTCTGATCAAGGTTGGCACTATCAAATGAAACAATACCGTCATTCTCTTAAGAATTGTGGCATAACTCAAAGTATGTCTCGCAAAGGAAACTGTTATGACAATGCCGTTATTGAAAATTTCTTCGGTATCATGAAATCGGAATTTCTGTATCGAAAAGAATTTGAAAGTATAACACATTTCAAACAAGAATTAGCAAAGTATATAGAATACTATAATCATAAAAGAATTAAGGCAAAATTAAAGGGTATGAGCCCAGTACAATACCGGGCTCATACCCTAGAGGCTGCCTAATGAAACGACCTGTCTAACTTTCGGGGGTCACTTCATAATGGAAGAATGGCTTTTTTTATTATTGATAAATCTCTTTATATTTCTTATACTCTGCTTCAGAACATAGTACGAAATGTCCTGGGCGAATTTCACGCATTGTTGGCACTTCGCTACCGTAATCATGCTGCGATGGATCGTATACGATACGTTTACGATTGCGCTCATAATCTGGATCTGGTAGCGGAATTGCTGATAATAGTGATTTCGTATATGGATGAACTGGATTCGCATATAACTCTTCACTTGTTGTTAGCTCAACGATTTGACCACGGTACATTACACCGATGCGGTCACTAATGTATTTTACCATTGATAAATCATGGGCAATGAATAAGTATGTTAAACCTTTTTCTTTTTGTAGCTTTTTCAGTAAGTTTACAACTTGCGCCTGAATCGATACGTCAAGTGCTGAGATCGGCTCATCCGCAATGATAAATTCTGGTTCTACAGCAAGCGCTCGAGCGATACCGATACGCTGACGTTGTCCACCTGAGAATTCGTGCGGGAAACGGTTTGCGTGCTCTTTATTTAAACCAACTGTGTTTAATAGTTCATGAACACGGTCCATGCGCTCTTTTTTACTTTTCGCTAATCCGTGAATATCAATACCTTCTGCGATAATATCCCCTACTGTCATACGAGGATTTAATGATGCGTATGGATCTTGGAAAATCATTTGCATTTTACGGTTGAATTTCTTCAATTCTGCGCGTGATTTCTTACCATGTACGTTTTCACCATCGAACAATACTTCACCAGCAGTTGCATCATATAAACGAATAATCGTTCTTCCAGTTGTTGATTTACCACAACCTGATTCTCCTACAAGACCAAATGTTTCTCCGCGGTAAATATCAAATGAAATATCATTAACCGCTTTGACAACACCACCACTCACGTCGAAGTGCTGCTTTACATTTTTTACTTCAATTAATTTCTCACGTTGTTTAGTCATGTTGTTCACCTGCTTTCATTTGAAGAATACGTTTTTCAACGACTGCCGGCGGTTTTACTTCTGGAGCTTGCTCGTGAAGTAACCAAGTTGCCGCATAGTGTGTATCACTTACTTTAAATAAAGGTGGGTCCATTTCAAAATCAATTTTTAGTGCCTGTGGGTTACGTGGTGCAAAAGCATCACCCTTTGGCGGCTTTAATAAATCCGGAGGCGTTCCAGGAATTGCATATAACTCTTCCTCTGAGCCATCTAAACTTGGCATAGATGCGATTAAGCCCCAAGTATATGGATGTTTCGGATTATAGAAAATTTCATCTACAGTTCCAATTTCAACAACTTTACCAGCGTACATAACTGCCACTCGGTCAGCAACGTTTGCTACTACACCTAAGTCATGCGTAATGAAAATAATTGCCGCTTCTGTTTTTTGCTGAATGTCTTTCATAAGTTCTAAAATTTGTGCCTGAATCGTAACGTCTAGCGCTGTTGTCGGCTCATCGGCAATTAATAATTTCGGGTTACAAGCTAACGCCATCGCAATAACTACACGCTGTCTCATACCACCTGAGAATTGGTGAGGATATTGTTTTAAACGAGCTTCTGGATTTGGAATACCTACAAGGTCGATTAATTCTAAAGCAACTTTACGTGCATCTGCTTTACTCATCCCTTGGTGTTTAATAAGGCCTTCCATAATTTGATTTCCAATTGTCATCGTTGGGTTTAATGATGTCATTGGATCTTGGAAAATCATCGCGATATCTTTACCACGTACTTGCTGCATTTCTTTTTCTGTTAATTTCGTTAAGTCACGACCTTCAAATACAATCTCACCATTTTTAATGCGTCCAGGAGGATTCGGAATTAATCCCATTAACGCTTTAGAAGTAACTGATTTCCCTGAACCAGATTCTCCTACAATCGCCAATGTCTCTCCTTTTTTCAAATCAAAAGTAACGCCGCGTACAGCTTGTACTTCACCTGCATGTGTATCAAAGGAGACTTGTAAATCTTTTACCTCTAACAATGTTTTCATCTTTGCCTCTCCCCTCTTTTACTTACGCATTTTTGGATCTAACGCATCGCGTAATCCGTCTGCCATTAAGTTAAACGCTAAAATTAATATACTGATGACAACCGCAGGGATGAACATCATATGCGGATACGTTTGAATAGATTTATAACCGTCATTTACAAGAGAACCAAGTGACGCGAATGGTGGCTGAATACCTAAACCGATGAAGCTTAAGAACGCCTCACCAAACACCGCCGTTGGAATTGTAAACATTGTCATTACGATAATTGGTCCCATTACGTTCGGGATTAAGTGTTTTACAATTAATTGTGTATTTGTTGCACCTAATGTACGAGATGCTAACACATATTCTTGGTTTTTTAATTTCAGGATTTGTCCACGAACGATACGCGACATCCCTATCCAACCTGTAATTGCCATTGCGAGTGTAATTGACCATATACCAGATCCCATAATGATTACCATTAAGATAACGATGATTAAGTATGGAATACCGTTAATAATCTCCATAATACGTTGCATAATATTATCTACTCTGCCGCCATAAAACGCTGAAATACCTCCGTATGCAACCCCAATTACTAAGTCAATTGCTGCTGCTAAAAGAGCGATATATAATGATACTCGTGTACCTTCCCATGTTCTTGTCCATAAATCACGACCAAGATCATCTGTACCAAACCAGAAATACTCTTTAATATCACGTTTTTCATATTGGTCAACACCATATTGATCTGTACCGTCAAATGGTAACCAATGAACATTTTCAATAACAGGAATTTTCGGTGGCATTTTCGCACGACCTAAATCTTGCTCTTTATACGAGTGTTTACTTACCATCGGTCCAAAAATTGCTAGTAATATAATAAGGCTTAATAATACGAAACCAAACATCGCGCCTTTATGTTGGAACAAACGTCTTCTTACATCTTGCCAAAACGTTAAGCTTGGACGGGCAATGACTTCATTATCCACATTATTTTGATTGGCTTGTTGAAATAAATCTGGAGATAATTTTTGTACATCTTTCATCACTTTTTCCCTCCCGCTAAACGAATTCGAGGATCAATAATTCCGTATAAAATATCGACAATGAAAATAACTAAAATGAAGATTGCACTATAGAAAATTGTAGTTCCCATAATAACTGTATAGTCATTCACTGTAATAGATTTAACGAACTGTTCCCCTAGTCCTGGTACAGCATAAATTTGCTCAATAACTAATGTACCTGTGATTAAACCTGCAACCATTGGTCCTAAAATTGTTACTACTGGAATTAACGCGTTACGAAGTGCGTGTTTGATAATGATAACACCTTGGCTAATCCCTTTCGCTTTTGCTGTTAAAATGTAATCGGCTTGCATAACTTCAATTAACTCGGCACGAGCGAAACGTGCGATTGTTGCAATAACTGCCATCGATAAAGCAATTGTAGGCATTACTGTAAACTCTGGTCCTTTCCAGAACGCTACTGGGAACCAACCAAGTTTTACCCCTACGAAATATTGTAGTAAAGCGGCGAATACGAATGATGGTACCGACATCCCGAGTACGGAAATAATTGTCGCTCCATAATCGACCCATGTATTGTTACGAAGTGCCGCAACGATTCCTAAAATTAAACCGATAAATGTTCCTAATATAATCGCTTGTAAACCAAGCTGTGCTGATGGTCCAATGCGATCCACAATCATATCTGTTACTGGACGGTTATCATATTGGAATGATACCCCTAAATCACCTTTTGCTAAGTTACCTAAGTAACGTGCGTATTGAACTGGTACCGGATCATTTAAACCATATTTTTCCAGAATGATTTCTTTTTGTGCCGGTGATAGCTTCTCCTGGTTTTTAAGCGGAGAACCCGGAAGTAATTTCATCAAAAAGAAAGTCAGCGTAGTAATTAAAAATAATGTCAAAGCCATGTACACGAAACGTTTTAATACATAACGTCCCATAGTCAAGCACCTCCCCGTTTTTCTCAAAAGCAATAAGATAGTTTAAAATATTCTTACTTTTATTTTTTTAAAATAAGAGCATATGCCCATCATAGGCATATACCCCTGTAAACGATGGAAAAAAAGATTATTTTTGTTCAACAGATGCCCATTTGTAAGTTAATCTACCACCATAGTTGATTGGTATAATATCTTTTACAGCATCTTTTACTATATATGCTGAACCTTTTTGGAAGATTGGAGTGATAACTGCATCCTCTTTAATTAACATCTTCTCTACTTCTAAAAGGTTGTTCCAGCGTGCTTGTAAATCTTTTGTATCTGTTTTAGCTTTTAGAATTAACTCATCATATTTCTGATTAGAATACCCTGTTTTATTTTGAGAACCATTTGTAACAAACATATCTAAATATGAGATTGGATCTGGGAAATCTGGGCCCCAAATACCAAACGCAATATCATATTGCTGAGAATCTTCTAATTTATTTTTTTGTGCAAATGGCTGCTGTTTAATTTTAATTGATAAACCAGGTAAGTTTTTTTCCATCTCACCTTTTAAGAATTCACCAACCTTTTTTGCATCTTCATTATCAAAGTTTAAGAATTCTAGTTCGATTTTATCAGTGCCAAGCTCTTTCTTCGCTGTTTCCCAAAGCTTTTTCGCTTCTTTTGGATTCGTTTCAACTAGCTTTCCATTTTCAGCTCGGAAATCTTTTTTATTCGGACCTTCAGCGAAATCTTTTCCAACAAATCCATAAGCTCCAATCGCACCATTATTTAAAATAACTTTCGCAATGTTATCACGATCAAAGGACATTGAAATTGCTTTTCTTAAGTTTTTATTACTTAAGTATTGATTACTTTGATTAAATCTTAGGTAAGCAACCCCTGCTTCTTTTCTTGTGTGGAATTCTGAGCTTTGTCTAAACTTATCAACAAATTCTGAAGTTAGAGCCGCACGATCAATCGAGTTTGTCTCATATAAATTTACATCAGTTGACGTATTTTTTACAATATTAAAGTTAATCTCTTCGATTTTAACCGTTTTATTATCCCAATATGATGGGTTCTTCTTAAACTGGAAGCTTTGCTCATGTTTCCAATCACTCATAACAAATGGCCCATTATATAATGTTGTATTTGCCTCTAACCCAAACTTATCACCTTGTGCTTTTACAAAGTTTTCATTTAGTGGGTAAAATACCGGATAAACTGTTAAATCAACAAAATAAGGAACGGGATTGTCTAATTCCACTTCTAATGTATAATCATCAATCGCTTTTACACCTAATTGGTCAGCATGTAATTCTTTTTTATGAATTTTCTCTGCATTTTTAATATCAAACATAATGTACGAATACGTCGCTTTTGTATCTGGATTTACTGCTCTTTTCCATGAATACACAAAGTCTTTTGCTGTTACAGGCTCCCCATTCGACCATTTTGCATCTTTTCTTAATTTAAATATGTATTTCTTTCCGTCATCTAGCTTTTGAACATCTTCTGCAATTCCAGGCACTCTCTTTTGATCTTTGCCGATACGATATAAACCTTCCATCGTATTATTTAATGCTGTAGAAGATGCAGAGTCAGATGCTAGCGATGCATCCATTGACGGAATTTCAGATAACTCTGTTAAATTAAGAACCTGCTTTCCGTTACTACTACTCGTAGTGTTTTCTTTCCCTTTTGCTTTTGCGTCATCTTTTTGGTAGCTACACGCACCCAGCAACATACTTGCAGTTAAAGTCGATGCAAGTAATAACGGTATCTTTTTCTTCATGTTGTGTTGCCTCCCCTAATTGCACTTCCTGTACCCTCACTTGTTAAAAAGTAGAATTGAAAGAATAATCTCCAAGTTTCTACAATTTTCATTATACATATAATATAACAATTGTGAATATAGTTTTTTGTTTTTTTGTTAAAATTTTTAATAAAATGTTTATATTTTTATTTTTTTGTAAAGGGATACGTTAACATTGATACCATCATCTTGAAATCAGACCTTTAATTGCGTATAATTTTCAAAAAATTAATTCTAGTACATATTATAGCTTTTATAGTATAATAATTCTAGTAATATTTTGACGGGGGGGAACATTTTGAATAAAGTTTTTTTTCATACTTGTATACTAATTTTCATAGCGATAATCGCTTCTAGTATTGGCGCATTCCTCATTTCATCGCAATTTTTGTTGAATTTTGTCAACATCTTGTTTTATATTGCACTGTTTTTTATTCTTATCGGCGGTTTTTTATACATATTTCAAAATGGTTTTTTCAATGTAACCATTTACGCATTCCAAAGAGTATTTGGTACGAATAAAAAGATCGACTCTTTAATTGAAGAAGTCGAGGAACCTACAGATAAGAAAGAACGTATTTATAAAACATATTCATTCAAATGGACATATCCAATTTGTATTACAGGTATCGTTCTTGGGTTGTTCTCGACCCTTATTAGCTTTACTATTTTGATGTAGTTTGCAAACACTATCCCATATGATATAATAATCAGCAAAACATTTTGTTATAAAACTTTAGTTCTTTCATATTAAAAGAGCTCAAGTAACAATAAATAAATTTATATGTATGCGATGATAAAGAAGAGTACATATTGAGGCAATTTCAGAGAGCTTGTGGTCGGTGTGAACAAGTAATTGTACAGTATGGAATGGGCTTTTGAGCACCAAACCGAACCGAAATTAGTAGGCTTTGGCGTTATATCCAAACGTTATTATGGATTAGAGAGATTTCACAGTGGTGAAATAATTAGGGTGGTACCGCGGTCCATTCGTCCCTATAGTTTTTGGGATGAATGGGCTTTTTTGTTTGCCTTCTCTTCCCCCATCACGCATTCAATTTTAGGAGGAATTACTTATGTCAGTTATCTTTTCTGGTATTCAGCCAAGTGGAACGATTACACTTGGAAACTATTTAGGAGCCATGAAGCAGTTTACAGAGCTTCAAAATGAACACGACTGTTATTTCTGTATTGTAAACCAACATGCGATTACAGTACCTCAAGATCCCGTACAACTTCGTAAAAACATCCGCAGTCTTGCTGCACTTTATGTGGCATGTGGCATTGACCCTGAAAAAGCTACTTTATTTGTACAATCAGAAGTACCAGCACACGCTCAACTAGGTTGGATCATGCAATCTGTTGCTTACGTTGGAGAATTAGAGCGTATGACGCAATATAAAGATAAAGCTTCTGGTAGAGATTCAGTTCCAGCTGGATTACTTACGTATCCACCATTAATGGCTGCTGATATTTTACTTTACAATACTGAAATCGTGCCGGTTGGTGATGATCAAAAGCAACATATCGAATTAACACGTGACCTAGCAGAGCGTTTCAACAAACGTTACCGTGAAATCTTTACAATGCCTGAAATTCGTATTCCAAAAGTAGGAGCTCGCGTTATGTCATTAACAGAACCTACGAAAAAAATGAGCAAATCTGATCCGAATCCAAAATCAATGATTAGTATGCTTGATGAGCCAAAAACAATTGAAAAGAAAATTAAGAGTGCTGTTACTGACTCTGAAGGTATTGTGAAATTTGATAAAGAAAACAAACCTGGTATCTCTAACTTATTAACAATCTACTCTTCATTCTCTGGAAAAACAGTTGAAGAAATTGAAGCAATGTACGAAGGAAAAGGATACGGCGACTTCAAAGGCAACCTAGCGCAAGTAGTCGTAGAAGCAATTCGTCCAATCCAAGACAAATATAACGAACTAATCAACTCACCAGAACTAGACGAAATTCTAGACAAAGGTGCAGAAAAAGCAAACCGCGTTGCATTCAAACAACTACGCAAAGTAGAAAACGCAATGGGACTAAGCAGAAAACGTAGGTAACATATAAAGCGGAGGCGGCTAGTTTAGAATGTGAGGGGGATGAAGCTCCTGACGTAGAGGCGCTTTTTGCCTCGCAGGAAGGCGCGAAGCCACCGAACATTCTTGCCGCTGGAACTAGATTACTACAAAATTAAAAAACCGCCAATTGGCGGTTTTTTAATTTACCTTTTGCTCATTTTCCATTTCCCATAACTTTTCAAAAAATGGCTGTCCTTTTACGAGACGCTCGCATAATTGTTCGTGTTTCTCAGACCAACCAGCTTTCGCTTCATCATACAGTCTAGCCCAAATATCCTCGAACTCCATATGTTGAACCGTTCCATATGCTGATGGATTCCACTCTGTGTACCAATAGCGAATCTCTGCTGTATTTTTCGTTGTATGTAATTGATCTAACGCCATAAATAATAATTGTTTTAGCTGTCTTTCTTTACGAGTCAAGCCATTCATAATGAAAGGCGATGGTGATAAAATGTGATGTTCTTTTTCTGTTTCTTCTACTTGGAACTCATACTTTTCTGCTTGTACGTTTTCTACCATCTCATATACCATCTGCTCTTGGCGTGGTATAAGTCTGCTTTTGCGAATTGGTACATTGTAACCAATTGTGTCAATCGCAATAATTCCTTTTCCATCTGTAACAACAAAGCAATACTCTTGCTGCAAACGTTCATGATTTTTACGAATATAAGCCTTATGATGTACGTCTTCCAGCATTTTTTGCGGAAGCTCTAACAATTCGTTCTCGATGTAATGATATAATGTGGCATCTACTTTTAATAATGGCACTTGATCTAATAGCTCAATCGTATCATCTTTCCGCCATTCGTAAAAATGACAAACGTTATACCCATTCTCTTCACCTTCAAACCAATTTACCCATACATCATGTAGATATAACATTCACTACCCCTCACTTCACTACTGTTTGTACCAATCATTATGTTCATTTTTGCTTAACTTTATTCCACTTGAGGAAATATATTCTAATTATTATTTTTTCTTCTATTAATACTAAAAAAAACAGGAAATAGAGCCCCTGTTTTTTTATATATGAAATGTATTTGCTTTATTCAATATTTCTTTTGCATCTATAGATAATAAAGAAAGTGTATCTTCTCCTTCCAAAGTTACACAATCTTTGACAATATGAAATCCAAGCGCATAGCCAAGCATCTTCGGATAAGAGTGAAAGCCATTTAATAAGATGTCATGTTCCCTTGTTCCTCGTTTTATACTTATTCTTTCATGTACAACATTTTTCCAATAATAAATAGCCTCTTCTTTTGAAAGATACGCCGTCCACGGTGCATTATTTTTTTCTGTATACCTTTCTGTTACTGCTTGCTCAGCTAGCCCTTCCATAATCATTGTATCAAGTAATGTATATTCTGTTTCTTTCGTCTCAATTTGATGTAACCTGCATATGTGATGGTATTCATGCGCCAATAACACTTTTAATTCTTCTACCGAATTCCGTCCACATACGAATAAGAAAATAACATGACGCATAGATAATCCAGCCCTACCGTTATACTCTTCTTGCACAGTTCGATTATAGGAATCTGATAATAAAATAAAGACAGGGACATCCGGACCTTTCAACCAATTTTTCAATTTATCATACTCCAGGCTCAACTCTTTCCAAATTTCCTTTTCCTCTAATTCTTTAATTTCCTTTTCCCCGCGCATGATCGGGCGATACATCCCTTTTGAAATTAAAAAGCGATACAACCTTTCTTTTGGCAACGGAATATACTTCGTAAATTTCTCACAAAGTTTCTCTGGCCGTCCATAATATAAATGTAGCCATTCAGCTGTTTCAACAATCCCCATCTTTATCCCTCCTTTTTCTTATGTATATGCTACAGGAGAAAAAGACGTAAAAATAAATAAGGAGTTTTTTCGCAATATAATGCGGAAAAACTCCTTATTTTATCTATTATTTATACGATTTAAATACTAACACTGCGTTATGACCACCGAATCCTAATGAGTTACTTAATACTGCATTAACTTCTTGATGTCTCGCTTGATTCGGTACGTAATCTAAGTCACATTCTGGATCTGGTGTCTCATAGTTAATTGTTGGAGGAATTACTCCGTCTGTAATTGATTTAATAGAGAAAATCGCTTCAACAGCACCAGCTGCTCCTAATAAGTGACCTGTCATTGATTTCGTTGAGCTAATTGCTACTTTATACGCGTGCTCACCGAAAGTTTCTTTAATTGCCATCGTTTCATATTTTTCATTCGCATCCGTACTTGTACCATGCGCATTAATGTAATCAATATCTTCTGGCTGTAGGCCTGCATCAGCTAAAGCTTGACGCATTGCACGCACTCCGCCTTCACCACCAGGAGCAGGCATTGTAATATGGAATGCATCACCAGTTGCACCGTAACCAGCGATTTCCGCGTAAATGTGAGCACCACGAGCTAATGCGTGCTCTAATTCTTCAAGAATTAAAATACCTGAACCTTCACCCATTACGAAACCGCTACGGTTTTTATCAAACGGACGGCAAGCCGTTGCTGGGTCTTCATTAAATGTTAATGCTTTCGCTGAGCTAAATCCTGCGAATGCCATACTTGTTAGCGGCGCTTCTGCTCCGCCTGTAATCATTGCATCAGCATCACCACGCTGAATTGCTTTAAATGCATCACCAATTGAGTTTGCACCAGATGCACAAGCCGTTACAGAACAAGTGTTAATTCCTTTTGCTCCTGTTGCGATTGATACTTGACCTGCTGCCATATCTGGAATCATCATCGGCACGAAGAATGGGCTCACGCGGCGTGGGCCTTTCTCAGTAAAAATCTTAAATTGTTCTTCGTATGTTTCCATACCGCCAATACCAGATCCAATCCATACACCAATTCGAGGTCCGTTTTCTTCTGTAATTTCAAGCTTTGCATCTGCAACTGCCATTTTCGCTGCTGCTACTGCATATTGTGTAAAGCGATCCATACGGCGCGCTTCTTTTTTATCAATATATTTCTCGACTTCAAAGTCGTTAATTTCCGCTGCTACTTTTGCTGGAAATAGTTCTGGATCAATTCTTGTAAGTCGCCCGATTCCAGATACACCCTTTTTAATGTTTTCCCATGCTGTTTCAACATCTGTTCCGACCGGTGTAACAGCTCCTAGTCCTGTAATTACGACCCTCTTTTTTTCCATACAAAATACACTCCTTTTTTTCTCTCAGTCCTTATTTACCCCAACGAAGAGCAACTGCTCCCCATGTTAATCCACCGCCAAAACCAACAAGTATAATTAAATCACCGTCTTGAATACGTCCGTTTTGCAATTCCTCTACCATTGCAATCGGAATTGAAGAAGCTGATGTATTACCGAACTTCTTAATTGTCATACTCATTTTTTCTTGTGGTAAATTTAACCTCTCTCTTGCAGATTCCATAATACGAATATTCGCTTGATGCGGTACTAAGAAATCTACATCCTCTTTTGTAAGACCAGCCTTATCCAGCACGCGAAGACAAGATTCACCAAGTTGACGAACGGCAAATTTAAAGACTTCTCTGCCATTCATCATAACATACTCGTCTTGATATAGATGCTTACCGCCGCTTCCGTCTGCTCCTAATTCGAAAGATAGAACGCCTCTTCCTTCTGAAACTGCTCCCATTACGATAGCACCGGCTCCGTCTCCAAATAATACCGCTGTATTTCGATCATTCCAGTCTACAATTTTAGATAGCTTATCACTACCAACTACTAATACGTTTTTATAAGTCCCCGTTTGAATAAATTGCTGCGCTGTAATCATTCCGTACATAAAACCAGCGCATGCTGCACCTACATCCATTGCAGCTGCATGTTTCGCTCCAATCGCTTCTTGAATGACACAAGCTACTGCTGGAAACGCACGATCTGGTGTTACTGTCGCCACTAAAATAAGATCGATATCTTCTCCGCTAACCCCTGCATCTTCAAGTGCTTTTTTTGCAGCCTCTACGGCCATATATGAAGTATCTATTGTATCATCGGCAATGCGTCTTTCTGCAATTCCCGTTCTCGTACGAATCCATTCATCGGATGTATCCATTATTTTTTCTAAATCGTGATTTGTGACTACTTTTTCTGGCACATATCTTCCGATCCCTAAAATGCCCACGTTCACATCGCAGCCCTCCGTTTTATATCAATTATTATGACTTGGTACTAATTTTAAAACATAAATGTATTTTTGTCTAGAATATATTTCGCATAAAACAGAAAGCTAACGCATTATCCACTTTATTTTTCATTAAAAGAAACAGAATCATACCTTTTCGTGTTTCATTCCAAATAAAAAGGCCCGAACCGCTTCTACTCACGATTCGAGCCTCTCCTCCATCAAAAAAGAAGGATTTTATTCTTTATCTGCTTTCCCAAGCTCATAAGCTTCGTTCATAACTTTCATTAACAACTCTAACACCGGCTGTGCTTTCTCCATATCAAGTGCAATTCCATTATCATCTAAAATTGCCTTTGCTTCCGGTAAATGCTTCATTGCGATTTGTAAAAACTGCATGCTTTTTTCGTTCATATTATACTCTTCCTCTCCATTAAAACTTTCACATACAATAGTGTAACACGCGTGCTACTCTTCGTATAACTCTTTATATTTTTTCATGTGTGCCAGTTGCTTATTTAAACCGTATTCTAACGGGGTATTTCTTTTTATCGAAATTACCTCGATAGCCTCATCTCTTATTTCATTATTATTTTTATTTACTTTATCATCCGCGCGTAAAAGATTCATACCTTTTTCCCATAATGACTGTTTACCACTAAGTAAATTGTATATACCAAGATGCGCCCCGTTCGTTCCATTTTCCCATAAGTATTCACATACATCTTCAATGTAAAGTAAATCACTTCCTTTTTCCTCACTCGTACAACGGCACTCTTTCTCGTCTAATTCTGATAAAATGAGCTGATGATACATCATAAAGGATGGTTGCCACGGTCCATATAATGTAGGAACTCGAAATACACTATATTTTAAATTCCCTTTTTTCAACCCTTCTTCTACTTTCAAAAATAGTCGCTTATTTTCGGATTCACCTGTACTACTTACTTCAATAGAAGAAATTAAATTTAACTTCACTTTTTGTTCTTCACACATTCTTATAATTCGCTTTAAATATTGTAATATGACTCTTTCATTCCGAAATCCACATTGCTGATTTGGCTCATATAAGCAAAAGTAGACAGTATCGAATCTCTCTTCCTCTACCGATCTCCATCCATCTTCATCTCTTATCGAATAATACGTAAATAACGCATTTCGCCCAATTAACAATAACTTCTCTTCATTAATTTTGGTCATACTATCGAATTCATCAAAATCAAGACCATACACTTCTACTTCTTCTGCGATCATTTTATTCACAAGGTGATAACCTACAAACGTAAGTGCACCTATTATCAGCACGCGTTCCATACCACCAACCCTTTCCCTTTGAAACAAATAGCTCCTCATTTATGTATATCGGAGCTTCACAATTCTTCTTCATATTTTTTAAAGAAATCGGTCGTTTGCCTAACCATTTTATATTTCACATCTTGCAGATGGAATAAGACAGAAGTATCACATTGATTTAATTGCCTCATTTTCTCATATCTCCGCAACTGCTGTTTTCTTCCTCTTTTTTCTTGTGTTGATACGAAAATTTTAACAGGTACACAAGATGGAAGAAGCGTAAATGATTTCTTATTTATTTTTAAATCTAATTCTTCTTCTTTGGCATCATACGCCAAACTTAATTCCTTCACGAGTCTCTTGTAAAAAAACTTATGCTCTTTCTCAAAACCCACATATTCTGGTAAATCTAAACACGGATTTAACATAACAACAGAACGAATACATTCAGGATATTTGTTCATCATTTCAAGTGCCACAAGCGCTCCCATACCATCTGCCATAATGTGCATCTTCGCATTTAACGTCTCTTTTCTCAAAACAACATCATATAAACGCTTTGCCAGACGAACAGATTGATCGTTCCCCCAATGTCTTCCGTATAAATTAGAGGAAAAGACCGTGTAGCCTTGCTCAATAAGACCATGTAAGAAATAAGATTTACCCGCATGTTGTGTCCATAAACTTGTACCATTCTCAATAAAGTAGTTATAATCACCGAGGAGCATAACAGAAAATCCATTTGGCTTCTCCGGTAAATAAATGACACATGGTTCTTTTTCTAAGTAAAAAAAACGTTCCGTAATACTCATTTTTCCCCCGCCTTATTTTCTAAACATATAAAACCACTCTTTTATAATGTATGAACGGAATGCAAATTTGCGTTGAAAAATCTACAAATATTTTTCTATATTCTTTTTTCAATTGTGTTACAATAAGGACAGATTGAACGAATAGAGGTGTAAAATATGCGTTTCATTTGGGCATTAATTTGGTCGTTCTTACTTGTACATATGATGAGCTACGTAATTGGCTCTATGACTGGCGGTACATACGACTTTAACCAAGCGTCTATTTTCTCAGTTGTTCTTGCTGTATTAGTACTCGCAATTTCAGCTGCAATTCCAAACGAGCCAGTAGAACAACACTAAAAAAAGAGTCCGGATTTTATCCGAACTCTTTTTTATTTTCATTTCACATGAACGACTAATTCGTTATTTTCTACATCAACAACTACGTGACTATTATCTGTAATTGTTCCTGCAATTAATTCTCTTGCTAATTTCGTTTCCACTTGACGTTGTACGTATCGTTTTAATGGACGAGCTCCGTACATTGGGTCGAAACCAGCTTCTACAACAAATTCTTTTGCTGCATCTGTTAATTCTACTGTAATGTGACGGTCAGCTAGACGGCCTTGTAGTTCTTTTACAATTTTATCAACAATGCCTTTAATTTCATTCGTTGTAAGAGGTTTGAATAAAATAATTTCATCAACACGGTTTAAAAATTCAGGGCGGAAATGTCCTCTTAATTGCCCCATTACAAGGTCTCTTGATTCCTCTTTAATCGAACCATCTTCTTCTAATCCCTCTAGTAAATGAGCAGATCCAATATTTGAAGTCATAATAATAACTGTGTTTTTAAAGTCTACTGTTCTTCCTTGTGAATCTGTAATGCGTCCATCATCTAACATTTGTAATAAAATGTTGAATACTTCTGGATGTGCTTTTTCGATTTCGTCTAACAAAATAACTGAATATGGTTTACGTCTTACCGCTTCTGTTAATTGACCGCCCTCTTCATATCCTACATATCCAGGAGGCGCACCAATTAAGCGTGACACAGCGTGTTTCTCCATATACTCAGACATGTCAATACGAATCATTTGCTCTTCACTATCGAATAAAGACTGCGCTAACGTTTTTGCAAGTTCTGTTTTACCAACACCCGTAGGGCCTAAGAAAATGAAGGAACCAATTGGACGATTCGGGTCTTTAATACCAGCGCGTGCACGAAGAACCGCGTCTGATACTAGGCTTACTGCTTCCTCTTGTCCGATGACACGCTCTGATAAGATTTGCTCTAAGCGTAGTAATTTCTCACGTTCGCCTTCAACAAGTTTAGCAACAGGAATACCAGTCCAGCGTGAAACAATATCTGCAATTTCTTCTTCACTTACTTCCTCACGTAATAAACGATTTTCTTGTTTATTATGCGCGCCCATTTCTTCCGCTTCTTTTAATTCTTTTTCGATTGCAGGAATTTTCCCGTGACGAAGTTCGGCTGCTTTATTTAAATCGTAATTACCTTCTGCTTCTTCTAATTCACGGCGCAGACGTTCTAAATGTTCACGTAAGTCACGAACTTTGTGAATGTCTTCTTTTTCTTTCTCCCATTTCGCTCTCATACCACTTGCAACTTCTTTTAAATCCGATAATTCACGTTGCAATGTTTTTAGACGCTCTTGGCTACCACGATCCGTTTCTTTTCCAAGAGCCGCTTCTTCAATTTCCAGCTGCATAATACGACGCGTTACTTCATCTAATTCTGTCGGCATAGAATCGATTTCTGTACGAATTGTTGCGCACGCTTCATCAACAAGGTCAATCGCTTTATCCGGTAAGAAGCGATCTGAAATATATCGATCTGATAAAACTGACGCTGCTACAATCGCACGGTCATGAATATTTACACCGTGATAAATTTCAAAGCGTTCTTTTAATCCACGTAATATGGAAATCGTATCTTCAACAGTTGGTTCTTCTGCTAATACTTGTTGGAAACGTCTTTCTAGTGCTGGATCTTTTTCAATATATTTACGATATTCATCTAATGTTGTCGCCCCGATACAATGCAGTTCACCACGAGCAAGCATCGGTTTTAACATATTTCCTGCATCCATCGCACCTTCTGTTTTACCAGCTCCAACGATTGTATGAAGTTCATCAATGAATAATAAAATGCGGCCTTCACTCTTTTTAATTTCATTTAATACAGCTTGCAGACGCTCTTCGAACTCACCACGGAATTTCGCACCTGCTACGAGCGCACTCATATCTAACGCAAAAATCGTTCTATCTTTCAATCCTTCAGGTACATCCTTTTTCACAATACGCTGTGCTAATCCTTCAACGATTGCTGTTTTACCAACACCTGGCTCCCCAATTAAAACAGGATTGTTTTTCGTTTTACGTGAAAGAATACGGATTACGCGTCGAATTTCACTATCTCGGCCGATTACAGGATCAATTTTCCCGGCTCTCACTTCTGCCACTAAATCACGGCCATATTTTTCTAACGCTTCATAAGTTGCTTCTGGATTTTGACTAGTCACTCTTTGATTCCCCCGAACTGTCATTAAAGACTGTAATAAGTTATCTTTCGTAATATGCAATGTTGTAAATAATTGATTTATATCGCCTTTTTCTTCAGAAAAAGCAAGTAATACATGTTCTACTGAAATGTAATCATCCTGCAGTTTTTCTGCTTCTTTCCCTGCTCTTACAAGCAGTTGTTGCAGAGCGCTCGTTACATACAATTTTCCAACTTCTGCACCGCTTCCCGTTACAGAAGGTTTCTTTTTAATTAAGCTTTCAGCGCCTTGCTTTAACGCTTCTATATCAACATTCATTTTTTGAAATATACGTACCGCTAATCCATCTTGCTCTTCTAATAATGCAAGTAATAGATGAACAGTATCCACCTCTTGGTGATGATGAGATACCGCTAAAGATTGGGCACTCATAATCGCCTCTTGTGTTTTTGTTGTCATTTGATTTAAGTCCATCTTTACAGCCCTCCAAAACTTTGACTTTCTTTGACCTTTGATTTGATTATACGCCAACTGACTTTTTTATACAATAATTTTGCCTATGTATTTTCAAACTTATTATTGGAAAAAGAAAAAGGAAGCATTCATTATATTGTTTTAAAAATACGGTAAATGAAATTATAATGTGTAACGACAAAAAAGCCGCAATAACGATTGCGGCTTCTGTTACGGTTTTCTTTTATATGTCCACTGACGGTTATGATTCGTATTATCTGGAAACTTTTCACCGGCAGTTAATTGTACCATTTGCGGATTTTTCACCATACTTCCCGTTTCACCAATTTCTACATAAATACCATCATTCGGCGCTTTTTGTCCAGAACGAAACCTGCGATTTTGTCCCATTTTCATTCTCCTTCCATGACGTCTTTGCCTCATTAGTATATCCATTTTAAAAGAAAGGTTTTCTGTCATGTTTAGGAAACAGTACTACATCTCGTCCTTGTACATATATATGAATGATACAAGCGTAAGCAGGGATTTCTTTCCTACTTGTAGAAAAAAAAAGAAACCAACCTACTCTAGGCTAGTTTCAAAGGAGAGTCAAACATATACGAGAAGATTACATGTTCATTATATGCCTCATCACACGAGCAATGTAACCCTTTTCACAATTTGTACATAATGAAAGAAACATTGTTTGAACTTTCTAAAAAGATGTTGACTTTTCTTAATTTCCAACGATAAATAGTAGACATCGCAGCACTTTGAGACGTAAGATGGATATATAGTGAAATTTCCATCTATGGTGATTTCACCGAGTCTAACCTCTTATTTCTGCATATTAAAAACGGAAATACAGATAGATACAAAAAAATTATTATAAGAGGTGAAATTATGAACAAACAACATTTAATCGCATTAGACTTAGACGGTACTTTATTAACAGACAACAAAATAATTTCCACTCGAACGAAACATACAATTGCAAAAGCAAAGGAACAGGGACATATTGTTATTATTTCAACAGGACGTCCATTCCGTGCTAGTTATGATTACTATAAAGAACTTGCTCTTAACACACCTATCGTAAACTTTAACGGTGCTTACGTACATCATCCTCTTGATTCAAGCTGGGGAACACACCACTCTCCTCTTGAGCTAGCAACAGCGCAAGAAATTGTACGAGCTTGCTTTGATTTCGGCGTAAAAAATATATACGCGGAAGTAATGGACGATGTGTATGTTCGTGAAATTGATGAAGATAAAAAACATATTTTTGAATTCGGCTCTCCTAAGATTTTTACGGGAGATTTATTAAATATTTTAAACGATCATCCAACTTGCTTATTAATTGATGCACATGACGAGCATTCCACTGCAATTCGTCAACATTTAACGGATATGCACGCGGAAGTAATCGATCATAGAAAATGGGGCGCACCTTGGCCGATTATTGAGATTGTGAAAAGCGGATTAAATAAAGCGGTTGGATTACAAAAAATTTCTAGTCATTACAACATTCCACAAGAGCGAATTATCGCTTTCGGTGACGAAGATAATGATTTTGAAATGATTGAATTTGCTGGTCACGGCATCGCAATGGGGAATGCCATCCCTGAATTAAAATCACTCGCAAACCATACGACGTTAACGAACGAAGAAGATGGTATTGCTTTATATTTAGAAGAGGTTCTTGGGTTGTAATCTAAAAATTCCCTACTTATAGTTTCCTGCCAAATGTCCATACTATAAGTAGACGCAAGAGACATCGCGTCGATTGTTTTCAGCTAAATAAAGGGGGTTTTTCGAATGGGTAAAAAGAACAAATCAAAGCGTTTTATCCAACAAGGAGCCGATGCTGTTATGAAGCATGATGCAAGATTCCCGTACAGAGGTACATTAGCTGAGGCAGAAAAGGCAAGAAGTAACTCTTCTTTTGGAGGGGTTTAAATGGGGAACTTACTATTCCAACAAGCTAGAGATGCTGTTGAAAATGCCGTATCTTGTTCAAGTGGTACTGAGCAACAAGATCTCGTCTATAGAGCAAAAAATGCTTTGCAATCCGCTTACGCAAACTCTTCAACTGCTGAAAAAGTTCAGCTCCGTGAAATGCAAGAGCAATTGCAAAACATTACGAATGTACATTAAAAAAGAGGACCAACTTTGGTCCTCTTTAATCTTTCCGAAACAATCCGAACACCCCAACTGTTTGCAGTATATTTGTAAATGCACTTGGGTCCACTTGTTTAATAATCCTCTCCAATTCGTATAACTCGTAACGGGTAATAACCATCATTAACATTTCTTTATTTTCATTCGTATAAGCACCTGTTGCTGGTATCGTTGTAATTCCTCTTACTAATCGCGAGTGAATCGCCTTTCTTACGTCCGCCCCATTCTTCGTAACAATTAATGCTGTAATCTTTACATGACGAGTATGAATTGCATCAATAATTCTCGTTGATACATATAAAGTCACTAACGTATATAACGCTTTTTCCCATCCATATACATAGCCAGCAGCGATAATGATAATTGCATTAAAAAAGAAAAAGTATGTACCGACAGGCTTATCTTTTATTTTTGATAAAATCATGGCGATAATATCTAATCCACCTGTAGAAGCACCCCACTTTAAAGCAATCCCTACTCCAATTGCCGAAATAATCCCGCCAAAAATCGCATTTAATATGATATCATTCGAAACCGCTCTAACAGGGATGATTTCTAGAAACAAAGTCATAAATATAACACAAAGAAAACTAAAAAAGGTGAAGGCCTTTCCAACCTTTTTCCACGCTAAAATAACGACAGGAATATTAAATAAGCTAAACAATACTCCCGTAGATATGTGAATCGATAAAAAATCACCTAATATTTGTGATAATAATTGAGACAATCCAGCAAAGCCGCTCGCATACACTTTCGCTGGCGTTAAAAATAAATTCATCCCAATCGCGTTTAATAAACCTGCGATGATTACAACGATTAACTTCTTTATAAGTTCAGTATAATTCAACTTCAAATCCATTTCGAATCCACCTTTACCCTTCATAAATGCACCGCTATACATAGTCTTTACGAAAAAGGAAATGATAAACGTACAACGTTTAGAAATGGAGTTGATACATATGCCACATACGAGTGATAACGACAAAAAAGCACGCGATAATAATGCAAAACGCACACAAAAAAATGAGCAAGAGCAAAAAAATATTCAGCAAGGTAAACGTGCATACTCTAAAAAGACCGATCACCTTTGATTCCATCGTACATCAACAATTATGTTGATGTACTTTTTTACATTTTAAAGGAAAAAAACATTAAAAATTCACTTCATGTTCACTTCTATATTCTACAATAGCGATAACATATTCGGATGAGGTGTTGGCATGAGAGGGAAACATATTTTCATTATTACTGCACTAATAAGTATATTGATGCTATCTGCTTGCGGACAAAAAAACGGATCAGCTACAGTCGCCACAGCAACAGACTCGACTGTTACGAAGGACGACTTCGAAAAACAATTGAAAGATCGTTACGGAAAAGACATGCTATACGAAATGATGGCACAAGACGTCATCACAAAAAAATATAAAGTACCTGATGAAGAGGTAAATAAAGAAGTAGAAAAAGTAAAAAAACAATATGGAGATCAATTCAAAAAAGTATTAGAAAACAATCGTTTAAAAGATGAAGAGGATTTCAAAAATCAAATTAAGTTCAAACTTGCTATGAATGAAGCGATTAAGAAAAGCATTACAGAAAAAGACGTAAAAGATCACTATAAGCCAGAAATTAAAGCGAGTCACATTTTAGTAAGTGACGAAAATGAAGCGAAAGAAATAAAGAGTAAATTAGATGCTGGTGCTTCATTTGAAGAATTAGCAAAACAAGAATCACAAGATCTACTATCAAAAGATAAAGGTGGAGACCTTGGATACTTCAATTCAGGTACAATGGCTCCTGAATTCGAAACCGCTGCGTACAAACTAAATGTTGGACAAATTAGCAATCCCGTAAAATCATCAAACGGTTATCACGTTATTAAATTAACTGATAAAAAAGATCTAAAACCTTACGATGAGGTAAAAAACTCTATTCGCAAAAACTTAGAGGAAGAACGTACTGCTGATCCTGCATTCAGCCAAAAATTATTACAAGAGGAATTAAAAAAGGCGAATATTAAAATAAACGATAGTGATTTGAAAGATACATTTACTCTTGTTTCACCGCAAGGAAATTAAAAAAGCACAACCTTATCTTTTTACATAAGGTTGTGCTTTTTAATCTTCTATCTTATTTCTTAAAGTAAGTCCAACCTTCTTCTTGGTAAACTTTTTCTTCTTTCATCAATTTACCAAGTGCGCGCTTAAATGCAGCTTTACTCATGTTAAAGCGTTCTTTAATATCTTCCGGATGGCTCTTATCCCAAAACGGCATTGCTCCGCCTCGTTCTTCCATATATGCATAAATTACTGCCGCATCGTCTTCCATTCCTTCTTCTTTACGAGGAAGAAGTGAAATGTTAATTGTACCATCATCTTTCACGTCAATAATACGGCCCGTTACACGCTCACCGATGCGGACTTGTTCTTTTCTTTCTGTATGGTGTAAGAAAGCACGGAAATGCTCATCAGTTAGTATGAATGAACCAACTTGAAGCGAACGATATACACGTCCATTTACGTTTTTATTACGCATAGATGGCGTTGCATCTACGATAATTTCTTGCATATCACTGTCTCTTGCCGGAAGAGCAATTAAACGATCACGATTCGTTAATTTTAACGTACAATATAATTCGTCGCCTACTTCTGGCCATACCGGCATATAAATTGGGAACTCATCAGCTGGAATTAGTATATCTTTTGACACACCAATATCAACAAACACACCTAAACTAGGAATAACTTCTACAACCTTTACCCAGTTCCAATCATACGTTGTAATAATCGGTTCCTTCATTGTTGCTGAAATACGATTTTGGTGATCAAGGTATAAAAATACATCAATCGTATCGCCTTCTTCAATTTCTCCAGCTACTTCGTTTTTATGTAGGAAAATTTCTTCTTCTTCATTCCCAACCATATATCCGATTTCCGTTTCGCGTAAAACAGTTACCTGTTCAATCGATCCTATTTGCAAATACATATTTTTTAATTCCCTTCTATATATATAAAATTATCTTTTTTATCATTCCAAACAAAAGTTAATTATAACATGATTTTTCCTGTATTTGTCCAACTGCCCAAAATTCACTATAATAAAATGAGGTTCCATGAATATAAGTACAAAAACACTTAAGTCTAGACTCGTTTTCAGCTATACTTTAGTATGTACAGTACATAACAAGATTAGAAATTTATTTGGAGGTGCTAACTATGGCAAAAGATAGTTCTTTTGACATCGTTTCGAAAGTAGAATTACCTGAAGTAACAAACGCAATTAATATCGCATTAAAAGAAATCCAAAACCGATATGACTTTAAAGGAAGTAAAAGTGATATTAAATTAGAAAAAGAAGTACTAGTTTTAACTTCTGACGACGAGTTCAAATTAGACCAAGTAAAAGACGTTTTAATTTCTAAACTTGTAAAACGTAACGTTCCAATTAAGAACTTAGATTACGGAAAAGTTGAAGCTGCAACTGGCAACACTGTTCGCCAACGTGCAACACTTCAACAAGGTATCGATAAAGATAACGCTAAAAAAATTAACAACATCATTAAAGAAATGAAATTAAAAGTAAAAACACAAGTACAAGACGATCAAGTACGTGTTACAGCGAAAAGCCGTGATGACTTACAAGCCGTAATCGCAGCTGTTCGTAGCGCTGATTTACCAATCGACGTACAGTTCATTAACTACCGCTAAAAAGAAAACTCCTCTTAATTAGAGGAGTTTTCTTTTTGTCTTGTAGAGACAATATTACAAGAACAAACCATAGAAAAAAGGGTATGTGCGGTAAAAATCGCTAAGTAAATTGAAAATAAGGAAAAGACACCTTAAGACGTTTTCCCTTCGATTTGAATTACTTTTCTTAGCAATTACATCCTAGGCCAAAGTCATCTTAAAAATTGCTATAACTCATAATTCCTCTCCTCGCCGAAACGTAACAATTTATGAGTATAAGAATATTTTCCAACCTTTAATGTAATGTAAAATTAATAAGTATTTTAAAAAATGTTAATTAAAAAAGAGTTAGAAGTGGTTATTTGAAGAAATTAATATTATGGTTTTTATTGGCCACATTCTCCCTAAATACTGTAGGATGTTCTAATAATACGAATACACTAACGGATAAGTCTAACTGTATCAACAAAGCTTGGTACAAAAAAAATATGTCATGTAATCATTTAAAAAAACATTAAATAGTTAATGATAAAGGTCATAAAAAAAAGACACCTCAAAGTGCCTTCCTCCGACTTGAATCATCTCAATCTTAACAATATTTGGATGTGATTAAAAAGAAGCATAAATTGTTAATAAAGATGCAGACTTCAAAA
>NZ_JBMOWC010000062.1:0-24878 GCF_049310765.1 Bacillus sp. PSXD-155
CACATCCATCAACTTAACGTATATTTTTATACAAAATGCGGTCTTTCCACGTAGTTTTTTATTATCTTTTATAGATGTTATAAAAGTAGGCACGTCAAATAAACCCTGACGGGTTTCAAATTTTTCGCTATGCTACCTGATGGGCAGAAGTGGTATACTCATACACAACACCTAAAATATCAAAGACTGTTTTTTTCTCATATCTGTGAGATTTTCGTCCGTTTCGCTGTAGGAGGTTAAACAGACGAAGGAGAATCTTTGATAATTCTTGGGTGTTTTTATGTAGTGCTTGATGAAAAAGTAAGAAATAATCTTTAATTATGTACATCGCTTTATATTCACTTAGTTCTTTCTGTTTCTTACGTAATAGGAGTTCTCTCATTTTAAACATAGTAGAAGAACATAATAGAATACTAATGAGTTGTCCATAAAGGTGGCATTCTAATCGCTCTTGTTTAATAGATTTACAACGATGAATTCGAAACCAAGATTTCCATATTTTAAATAACAGCTCAATTTGCCAACGCAGTGAATATAAATCATAGATTTTCTCTTTCGGTACCCATTCCGTAGGAATGTTTGTCATATATACCGTAATTCCTTGTAAAAGTTTCGTACGATCTGTATATGTAATCCCTTTTTTCTTTTCACGAATAGCTCGATCATGTAGACGTTTCTGTTTTTGCGCCTCTGTACATCTATAAACCACAATGCGAGTGGGTAGTTTGTCTTTGCTCCCTACATATACATCTTGTAATTCATAAACTTGGCCAGGTTGTAATTGGTTCATGATGTCTTCCAAATGAATTTGTATATATACCGGTCTCAATTGAGCAGGTTTTGTTTTAAATACCACTGTTTCGAATTCTTTTCTATATATTTTAGTTGGTAATTTAAGACGCGATAAATAATACCCTTCCTTATCTTGGATTGATTTAAAGTCTTGTAAACGAAAATACCCTAAGTCACGAATATATAGTTCATTCTTTTGTGTCATGTCCATTCGAGTCGCCCCATATGCCTGATCACTTCGTTTTCCTGGTTCAATTTTCACATCAGAAAACTCTCCACTCAACAAGTCATACTCTAATTGAATTTTTACACCAGCTGTATGACTACAGCCTCCGGCACCAGGATAAGTAGCTGCGAATCGATCTGGAACTTGAAAGGTTGTAGAATCAAGGATGCGAATCCGCTCAAAGTAAGCAGAAAGAGAATGAGAAATTGTAGATGATCCTCCAATTTTAGCTTGTAGAAGTGTAGTAAATACAGTTCGAAAGAAGGCTACAGAAGCCGAGTTAAATCGTCGATTCAGTCCCTCAGGACTTAATAAAATTCCTGTTGAAGTTTCTAATTGACTACAAAGTTGAGTAAGAGAGGTTGTAGCGATTTGTTGATTTAACCATACACACAAAGATAAAAAATGGTGCCCATGGCACTTACGTTTTCGTTTCATTCCACCTGCTTCTATAGCTAATTGATTAAGTGTAGCGGGAGACATATATCGATATAACTCTTCGGCAAATAAAGACAGCTCTTGTTTTTGATGCATATTCATAAAAAGCACGTCACCCTTTCTCATTAACATAAGAGAATAGTAACGTGCTTTTAAGTTTAAGAATAGTCTATTTTCTTAAGTTGATGGATGTGTGTCGGTACCCCATATTTGGAATTTAATGTTCTTTCAATATAATCTACTTCTGTCTGTTAAAGATGGATTGACCATATCCGTTACTGCACGATATAGATTTTCTGGATATTCGGCTATTCGATGACATAAATACAAGTACCACTCTTTTCCGTAAGTTAAATATACTTTACAGTTGTACCCCTTACTTTTTAAATCCATTAACAAATCTGGGCGGATTCCGTAGAGCATTTCCATTTCTACGTTGGGTTGATTAAGGTATTGACGGTTTTCCATTTCTTGAATAAGCATTTCATCATGTGTGGCTATGGATACTGGGTGGTTAGATTCTATTATTTGTTCTACAAGTTTAAGATAACGATTATTTAATTCCTTTGATCTAGACATAGCAGCATCAGCTGTTTCTTGATAAGCCCCTTTAACAATTCGTATTTTCCCAGGATAATGAACTAATTCCTGAACATCATTGTTGGACCTATATAAATGTGCCTGTATAGTGATCCCTACATTAGGATATTGCGTAGTTGTTTTTTTATAGATATCAAGAATATCGTCCGTTTTTGATGATTCTTCCATACTTATCATAAGTGTAATGCCGTACAGATTTGCTTTCTTGGCTAACTCAAGTAGATGAATATAAGCTGTTTCTGGATCCACAGATAATCCAATATGTGATAAATCAAACGAAACAGTCGACTTCATGGAGAACAAACCCATTTCTTCAATAAGATTCAAAAACTCGTTTTTGGCGTTTCGGCATTCTTCTAAATCTGTTATATTTTCACCAATGTATTCCAGTGAAATAGAATAACCTCTTGAAATCAGTTCTTTTGCTGTTGCAAGCCCATCTTGCCTATGCTCTCCGGTTACAAACCGTTTGGCGGCTTGCAATAATAAAGGATAGAGTTCATTAGACTGCTGAATATAAGATTTAATATGTTCATTTCGTGCAACCGATTTAAGTGCTTGGGTGACTTGAACCTTCGGATTAATCATAACTTACATCTCCTTTTTCATATTTACATAAACTTTATCATGGTAAAATAGATTATATTAGTACCATTTATAATGAATTTTCAAAGTACCAATTTTAGATAAGGAGTAAATTTCAATATGCTTTGGATACCCATTGACCGGTCATTAGATATACCATTAATTAGACAAGTTTATCAGCAAATACGAGAACAAATTTTAAACGGGGACTTACAATCAGGAGAAAAACTACCGTCGACACGTGAACTAACTTCTGAGTTGAATGTATCCAGGAATGTGATTTTGGAAGCGTATGATCAATTATTGGCTGAAGGATTTTTAGTTGCAAAAAGGGGTGCTGGAACATTTGTTGCTGAAGGGACTTTTTTAGAACAACAGAATAAAACACCTTCATTTCATTCTGTGAATTGGAGTGAAGATAAAAATAAAGATGATAACATCATCAACTTTCGTTCAGGTATACCAGCACTGGATTTATTTCCGCGTAAGACATGGGCAAAATTGTCTCATACCATATGGAATGACATTGCATCTTCTACTTTTGGATACGATATTCCCGAAGGACGTCCGGAATTAAGACAGGTTTTATCACGCTATTTACTGAAAACAAGAGGTGTTAATTGTCATCCAGAACAGATTGTGATTACATCTGGTGCAACCCAAGCTATGACACTTGTTTCTAAATTACTTTTATCGCCCGATGATACAGTGATAATGGAAGATCCAATCACCAATGATATTCAAACTATATTTAAAACTTCAGGTGCTCTTCTTTACCCTATACCTGTTGATGAATATGGAATGAAGACATCGTTGCTGCCATTAAATAATTATCCAAAGTTTATCTTTGTTACTCCGTCCCACCAGTTTCCGTTAGGAGGAACGTTACCAATTCAACGAAGGATTCAATTGATTAACTACTCTAGAAGAACAAATTGTTATCTTGTTGAGGATGATTATGACAGTGAATTTAGATATGAAGGACCACCTGTAAGTTCATTACAGGGATTGGATTCAGATCGTGTATTATATATTGGTTCGTTTAGTAAAATCTTATCACCAGCCCTTAGAATGGGATATTTAATTCTTCCTTCACAACTTATTGAAAAATGTCGTAAGCTAAAATGGTTTTCGGATTTACATACCCCTTCTTTAGATCAGCTTATCCTTGCCCGTTTTATTGATGAAGGCTATTTGGAACGACATATTATGAAGATGAAGAAAATGTATAAAAAACGAAGAAACTTCCTTATTCATTGTTTAAAAACAACATTTTTGAATAGGGTTAATATTTTCGGTTATTCAACAGGCTTACACCTAATTGTTGAATTAGATGAATCCCATTTTTCAAAAGAATTACTCGAATGGATCGAACGGTTTGGAGTTAAGGTATATCCTGTAGAAGATCATACTATAGAAAAAGGAAAACATCATAATCGAATTATTTTAGGTTATGGGCATCTAAAAAATGAAGAAATTAAAGAAGGTGTGACTAGACTACATAAAGCAATATATAATTTTAAATCCAAAAATTAAAGCCGAGCCGTCCTTAGCTTAGCATGAGGGCAACTCGGCTTAGTTTTCTGTCAGGATCCCATCACTATCCAGCTAAAATTTTATAGTACCTCCAGAACGAAATTTTGTGTTAACTTGTAACAAAAAGTTCATTTTTTCGTTTTGGGGTAATTCTGGATTTTTAAGTTGATGGATGTGGGGTACCGGCACACATCCATCAACTTAAGAACAGAAATTAAATGAGCTTTTGTTCAAATAAACCAAAAAGGCATAAGGCAACCATTCTTTACTTTTTGAGCCACTCAAGAAAAAGGTACTTTATAAGCCTATTTTTGTAGTTTTTTGTGTTCAGTACAGTAAAATTAGAATGAGAAATTACGTGTTCGGTAAAGAAAACAGATCATTTCTTATTTAACTACTATACCGAATTCATAGTCGGTATAGTAAAACGCCTTAAAAACTATAAAAATTGCAGAGTGGCTCCAAAAAGAAGGAATGGTTGCCATACCCCTTGTACACTGAAAAGACGAAGTCTCCCATCAGACTTCGTCTTTTCGGTATACATGGGACTACAACAATTATTCGTAGCTTCCTAAATATTTTTCCTCATGTATCTAGTGAGTTGCCTTTTTTAACTTTGCAACAGAAACCAAACAATTTATTTACCAATTATTCGGATTAATAGCATAAAAAGGATTGCATTAGGAATCCTCATTGTTATTTGGAACGTATCTTTTATTTGCACCAAAACCTTATTTTTATTGTAATCAATGGTATGTGTATCCTCCATCCGGAAATAATACATTACCTGTAGTAAAACTATTTTGCATTAAATACATGACAGTATGTGCAATTTCATCATTATAGCCAGGTCTCTGTATAAGAGAAAGAGACTTATAATCTTCATAAGCTGCTAGTCTTTTTTCGTTTTGTTCATTTTCCTTTCGTATCGTTCCAGGAGAAACAACATTAACTCTAATCGGAGCTAATTCAACAGCTAAAGCTTTCCCTAAACTTTCAATAGCACCATTACAAGCGCCATAAGCAGGTGCACCTTTAAGTGGTCTTTGACTAAATGCACCAGACATTAACACAATTGATCCAGAATTTGAAAGAAAAGGAATTGCATATTTTACTGCGTAATATTGTGGCCAAAACTTCCCGATAAAGCTGCTTTCGGCAATATCATCATTAGCTGTTATTGGTCCAAGTGTGTATAAGGCGCCTGGTGTGAATAAATGATCAAATGTCCCAACTTCCTTGAAAAAATTTTGTAATTGCTCTTTATTTTGATTATCCAATACATAAGTTTGAAGAAAATTGCTACTTATTACATCTTGAGCAGCATTTAATTTTTCTTCCGAGCGCCCTGCAATAATTACATGTGCGCCTTGTTCAATTGCTTGTTTTGCTGTTGCTAATCCAATACCAGAACTCCCACCAATAATAATGATACGTTTATCTTTTAATGTAGTAATAGACATATTTTAACCTCTCCCTTGATATAAACTTTAAAATAAAACTACTATGCTTTTATTATTCTTTAAAAAGTAGAAAGTGAAAAGTACGCACTTTATATGTACATAGTCGCAAATTTCGTACTAAACGCTTAATAATATGAAAAATTTTTCATTATGATTTATGATGTGAGGGGAGAGGTGAGAATAATGGATTTACAAGAACCGAAATTAAAAGGAGTAGTAGCAACATTACAAATAATCGGGGGGAAATGGAAACCACTCATTTTATTTATTTTGCTAACAGATGGAACGAAACGGTTTGGTGAATTAAAGCGATTAATACCTGATATATCTCAAGGAACATTAGCGAAGCAGCTTCGTGAATTAGAGCAAGATCAACTAATAAAACGCGAAATTTATCAAGAAATACCACCTAAAGTGGAATATAGCTTATCTGAACATGGAAAAACAGTAAGCACTGTTTTAAATAGTATGTGTGGTTGGGGAAGAGGACATTTAGAATTTATCAATAAATCATAAAATTATTATGTAAATGGTTCTGGTGCAGAAACGCTAACGGTCGTGCAAGTAATCTCCTGATTTTGGACTATTTTTGAAGTTAAAAGCACGTTACTATTTTCTTATGTTAATGAGAAAGGGTGACGTGCTTTTTATGAATATGGGTTCTGTTGCAAAGATTTCTAAACTGAGATAACCTGTAGAAAAAGTGTGAGCAGGAGAATAATATATGGGGTATTTTAAAGGAAAACAGTTTAAAAAGGATATTATTTTGGTAGCCGTCGGCTACTATTGTCGTTTTTCTTTAAGCTATCGTGATGTATCTGAAATCTTGAAAGAGCGTGGTGTTTCGGTTCACCCAACAACCATCATGCGTTGGGTTCATGAATATGGAAATCTTATCTATCAAATTTGGAAGAAGAAAAATAAAAACGTTCAATTATCTTGGAAACTAGATGAAACCTATATAAAAGTCAAAGGAAAATGGTGTTATTTATATCGTGCAATTGATAAAGACGGGCACACATTGGATATTCAACTTCGTAAAAAACGGGATCATCAGGCTGCCTATGCCTTTATGAAAAGATTGGTCAAAACGTTTAGAGAACCAGCGGTTCTCACTACAGACAAAGTGCCAGCATTACTTTACGCATTTAACAAATTAAGAGAACAAGGCTTTTATATAAATACAAATCATTGTACAATCAAGCATTTGAACAATCTCATTGAACAGGACCATAGGCATGTGAAGCGACGTTTTGCCAAATCCGCAGGATTTCAAAATCTTCGTCATACTTCACGTACAATCAAAGGAATCGAAAATATTCATGCTACATAAACGAAACCGCAGTTTACAGCCAAACTGCGGTTTTTCAACGTACAAGGAATTACATAAATTATTGGTCACTGCCTAAATGGTTCTCTCTCATTTATCAAGACCTGTTTCTGCTTTTTTAACTTTGCAACAGAACCGTTTTTTCATGTGCCACTATTCGAGTTCACTTCAAAGTTAGATTGGTGTCTAACTTTTACGGGTCAGTTCAATTCTAACCAGTTTTTAAAAATTTAGTCTCAAAATCTAACTTTTAATTGGCACCCACAACTCAACTTCAGCATTCATTGGGTTTCCATTCAAAAGTACTTCCAGAATTTCCTTATCATTATATTTTGAAGCATTATCTTCATTTGTAAAAAACTCATTTTCAAGTTTATCAAATAAGAGCCTTGAAACTCCAGCATTTGTAGTGAGTACTGCATAAGATTGTGAAGATATTTCTAAATTTTCATATCCATCTTTAAAATCATCTGACACTACACCCGCAAAGTATTTTATTCCGTTTTCTATCGGGATAATAGCTGCATAACCTTTTTTATCAGTCGAGATAGGCATAAGTTCTTTCATCATACCTTGGTTAAACAATTCTTTGTAGAACTCTGTTTTTTCTTTTGAGTAATTTTCATCGTTTACTCCTTGACCTTGTATCTCAATACTCCTACCAATTAATTTAAATGTTTCTCTGTTTTTGACTTTCATGATCATTAACCTCCTTTGGTTTATGCTATAATCTTATCAAAGATAATATGGCAACTGTATGTCATATTAAAAAAGGGAATTTATGAGGGGGATTTTATGAAAATAGATAGGCATTTAGGAATAATTTCTTGCCTAATTGATCATAAAAAAACAACAGCTAAAGAATTAGCTGAAAAATTCAATGTAAACATAAGAACAATTATGCGAGATATAGATGACCTAACATTAGCTGGATTACCACTGTATTGTGTAAAAGGTAAAAATGGTGGTATATATTTGATGGATTCAGTTGAATTGAATAAACCTCCGATGTCGAAATCGGAGTTGATGTCTATTGAAACAAGTTTAAAAAGCAGGCTACAAGTACTTGATGATAACCCGACATTTAATGCAATATTAAAGTTAAACAAAATTGGTGAAACTCCAGATTTTGAAATAGACTTGTCTCTTTCGAAAGGAAATACAGAATTAAGAAAACTTGTTTTGGATTTACTTTCAGGCATACGAAATAATGAATTAATTAGTTTTAACTATATAAATTCACAAGGTGAAGAATCAAAAAAGACTACTGAACCATATAGAGTTGTATATAAAGACAGAAGCTGGTACATGGATGCTTATTGTTATTCCACAGAACAATTCAAAATCTATAAACTTGCAAGAATATCAAACCTTAGTATCGTAGGTACCTTCTCAAAAAGAGAATATCGACCACTCTCCTATAATGGCGGTGAATGGATGGAGAAAGATAAAGTACCAGTTACTCTTTTAGTAAATAAATTAGTTATTGATAAATTTTTAGAATTACTAGGGAAAGAAAACATTAAAAATGTAGATGATACATGGTATTCTGTCATTTATCCGCTAAATGATAATGTTTTTGGATATAATACTCTTCTTAGTTATGGTAAATTCGTTAAAGTTGTATCGCCTACTTCTTTTATTAATAATTTTACGAAATATTTAGTTGAGATTAGAAATCTATATAGTGAATAGTTTTACATTTAAAATAAGATTATAGAGTTTTAGCTTATGTTCTTATATCACCTTTTAATTAGAAATCTTTACAACAGCAGCCATAATATCCTATAATTAACAAGATATATTATCTAAAATAAGGTTAGATTGGTTATGGTAAGATTTTTAATTACTAAATTAATTTTATAGTATAAAGGGGCAAACTATGCTTCTTTAAGTAGTAGCAATTAGAAGTCATCATATCCTATCAAATTATTTATATATAAGTATCCATTCTATCTAATAAGAGTAGGTTTATTTGTGATAAATTAATTTGGCTATGAGAAGGTTTACTTCTTATAGCTTTTTTGATTTTCAGGGGGTGGGAGTGTTGTTAAATTAAAAAATTAATGAAATATAGACGGTTGGAAAATAAATTAATGAGGTGATATGTATGTTAGGACCAGATCCAAAAGAGGTATATCCAATTAAAGGGAATAAAAACGTCCAATTTGTTAGTAATACGTTGACTAGACCAAATATAAAGGTTGGTGATTATACTTATTACGATGCTGTAGATGGTGAACGTTTTGAAGATCGAGTTTTATATCATTATGAGGTGATAGGAGATCAATTAATTATAGGTAAGTTTTGTTCGATTGGACCAGGTATAACTATCATTATGAATGGAGCCAATCATAGAATGGACGGTTCTACGTATCCTTTTAATATTTTCGGGAATGGTTGGGAAAAACATACTCCAACATTGGATATGCTACCATACAAAGGCGATACAATAATTGGAAATGATGTGTGGATAGGAAAAGATGTAACGATTATGCCTGGCGTAACAATTGGGGATGGGGCAATTATTGCAGCAAATTCACTAGTAGCAAAAGATGTTGAACCCTTCACAATTGTTGGAGGAAACCCTTCTAAAGAAATAACAAAACGATTTTCTAAAGAGAAAATCGAGGAGTTACTAAAGATACAATGGTGGAATATTAAGCAAGAAATGATATCCAATTATATTGAGGCAATTCTTTCATATAATATAGAAATACTAAAAAAATTAAAATGATAATGTCATCTTATAAAAATATTTCTCTTTTTTTTATTAAAACATGCCATTACTTGTCATGTTTTATGGTTAATCTAGTTTTGTTCCTTGATAATAAGGAAAGTATATAACATAAAGGAGAGATTATAGGATGTCACATTGTCGTTTTTCTTTAAGCTATCGCGATGTATCTGAAATCCTAAGAGAACGTGGTGTCTCCGGTCATCCTACAACCATTATGAGCTGGGTTCATGAGTATAGAAATTTTATCTACCAAATTTGGAAAAGAAAAATAAGCATGTACAACGATCGTGGAAGTTGGATGAGACCTATATAAAAGTTAAGGGTGAATAGTGTTATCTCTATCGTGCAATCGATAAAGAGGGGAATACATTAGAGTTGTTTCAACTTCGTAAAAAACGAGATCAACAAGCAGCATATGTTTTTATGAAAAGATTAATGAAAATATTACGAGAACCGATGGTTCTCGTAATAGACAAAGCTCTAGCATTACTCTGTGCATTGAACAAGTTAAAGAAACAAGGATTTTATGCATGTACTATTCATTATACAAGCAAGTATTTGAACAGGATTATAGACATATAAAGCGACGTTTTGCCAAATCCGCAGGATTTCAAAATCTTCGTCATGCTTCACGTACAATCAAAGGAATCGAAACTATTTATGCTATATATAAACGAAACCGCAGTTTACAGCCAAACTGCGGTTTTTCAACGTACAAGGAATTACATAAATTATTGGTCACTGCCTAAATGGTTCTCTCTCATTTATCAATACCTGTTTCTGCTTTTTTAACTTTGCAACAGAACCTGCGACCATCTGACTTCCTGCTATTGGAATAAACTGAAATTTAATTGGAAATACCGAATAACTCAGCATTTTTCAATGTTTGATCGTCATCAAATCCCTTAATATATCGGTTGGAAAATACCAAGCTATATTCATTAATGATTTGGTATGTTTCTTTAGAAGTGCTATCTCCTGCAAGTAAATAAGGTGAAGCTTGTATGAAATCGGTAAAACCCATATGATCTATAAGCGGTATTGTTAATGAATACCTTCATTTTCTGATTTAAAATAGAGTTCGATAATTTATAAAAAAGATTGATAATTAATAATAAAGATTAATAAAATTTTAAATTCAAATAACACTTGAGTTTCTACCTTGTGAAATACTTCTCCCTACAATAACTACTTTTAACAATCTAATATCTTTTTTATGGTCTAAAACACTTTTATGAGATATCAAAACGAATAAATACGTTTTTTAGTTATAAATTAGCACAAAATTTCATTCTCAGGGTACTATGAAATTTTAGCTTGATAGCGATGTGACAGTAATCCGTTATACAAATAATTGGATGAAATATCTTTGACCTGTTTAAAAAAATGTTATAATAAGCGAAAACATATGAACATATGAACAATTGTTCATATGTTTTTCAAAAAAATAGGTAGTGGAGATGAAACTATGTTGGATGTTATTGTAATTGGTGCTGGTCAAGCAGGGTTAAGTATTGGGTATTTTTTGCAAAAAGGAAGCTATGATTTTGTAATACTTGATGGAGAAAAAAGAATTGGAGAATCATGGAGGAAGAGGTATGATTCTTTGATACTATTTACACCTAGGTCATATAGTTCATTGCCGGGAATGAAATTAGAAGGATCTGAAAATGGATTTCCTACAAAGGATGAAATTGCGGACTATCTAGAAATGTATGCCAATCAGTTTTCGTTACCAGTTCAGTTGGAGACGACTGTACATAAAGTACAAAAAACAAACGGCACATTTCAAGTATCAACCAATAAGGGAGTTGTTTTTTCTAAAAATGTCATTATCGCATCCGGTGCTTTTCAGAAACCGTTTATTCCTTCGATTTCCCAAAACCTTTCAAAAGAGGTGTTTCAAATTCATTCTTCGGAATATCAATCACCAGAAATAATTCCCAATGGCTCTGTCCTCGTAGTGGGGGGAGGGAATTCTGGTACACAAATTGCGGCAGAACTTTCTGGAAGTCGTGATGTAACCATTGCTATTAGTCATCCGTTTAAATTTTTACCACTTAAGATTATGAGGAAAAGCATTTTTTATTGGCTAGAAAAGGTTGGTTTATTATATGCAGGAATTAGCACTAGGCGCGGGTCTTGGTTTCGAAAACAAAGTGATCCTATTTTTGGATTTGATTTAAAGCATCTTATTCATGAGGAGAAAGTTAAAATTAAACCAAGAGTTATACAAGCACAAGGAAGAGAAATAACTTTTAGTGACTATAGTAAAGGAAGCGTGGAAAATATTATATGGTCAACAGGCTTTACTCCTGACTACGGCTGGATAGATATAGAGGGAGCTTTAGGTGAAAAAGGTGTTCCTCTTCATACAAGAGGAGTAAGTTCAATTCAAGGGCTATATTATATTGGGCTACCGTGGCAACATCAAAGAGGATCAGCACTTATTTGTGGAGTGGGAAGGGATGCTAAGTTTTTATATTCCGTGATAGGACAAGAAAGGTAGTTATTTGAGTAATGTGTTCCGTTTTGAAAAAGGAAATTGCAATTAACTAATAAAAAATACTTTGCCAAATCCGCAGGATTTCAAAATCTTTATCATGCTTCACGTACAATCAAAGGAATCGAAATTATTCATGCTATATATAAACGAAACCGCAGTTTACAGCCAAACTGCGGTTTTTCAACGTACAAGGAATTACATAAGTTATTGGTCACTACTTAAATGGTTCTCTTTCATTTATCAATACCTGTTTCTGTTTTTTTAACTTTGCAGTAGAACCGAAATAGACATACAAAAACGCCATCCTTTTCTATTTGGAGTGAACCCTGAGAATGAGACGATAAAAAACACCTCTTATACCGTATTTAATTTAAATACGAATATACGGAGGTGTTTCTTTTATGGGAACGAGAAAATCTTATTCAGAAGAAATTAAATGGAAAACAATCTAGCTGAAAAAACAAGGGTACACAAACAAAGAAATTATGGATCAATTAGGAATTAAAAATAAAGCACAAATTAAAACTTGGATGAAGTGGCATCGTGACGGTGAAACGTATCGTTTTAGTCGCCCTGTAGGAAAACAAAGTACGCTACAAAAACTAGTGAAGAAGGTATAACTGAAATAGAGAAACTTCAGATAGAGAATCGAAAATTAAAGATGCAAATAGACATTTAAAAAAAGTATCACGAAATCGAGAGGAGTTGGTTAAAGAAGTAGTTGTAGAAGTAGTGAAGTTGATGAAAAATGAGTACTCCATTAAAGAGATATGTATATTAATTGGTATACCTCGTTCTACTGATTATCGATGGAAAAATAAAGCGAAAGATATAAAGGAGGCAAAATTAGAATGGGCTATTTTGACAATTTGTGTGACAAATCACTTTCGATATGGACATCGAAAAGTTACTGCTTTATTGAAACGAAAATATAATTATCACTTAAATCGAAAAATTGTATGAAAAATAATGCAAAAGAAAAGTTTACAATGTAGGGTTAAAAGAAAGAGAAGAACCTGGATCAATGTAGAAAGTAGGATTGTTGTAGAGAAAATGGCATTACCACAAGCATGTCCCGTAAAAGAAATTGTCACCGTAATAGAATCGTTTCATTCCTTATTGAAATCTGAATTATTTTATTCACAAGAAAAACAAATACATTCAACTTCTACTCTCAAACAACTCATTCACGATTACATTGAGTATTATCATACGGAATGTATTCAAGAAACGTTAAACGACCTGTCTCCTATAGAATACAAGAAACAGGTAGCATAGGTGTTTTTTCATGTGCCAAATTCGTGGGTCAGTTCATATCGAATCGACATTCTTAAAAACCCTAAGGTTCCTTTAAAATTGTGAATTTTTTGTTTCAAAACTACTATATCTATTGTTTAAATATTAATAAATCAATATTATAAACATATGTTTTTTAGTCATATATGCTTTTGATAATAATAAGAAAGGAAAATATGATGAAAAGAATATAATGCCAATATTGATTGTTCAATTTTTACTCAATTATAAGAATAGATACAAATGGATCACAGAATTGATGCAATAATAATGTTTGTTTGGATACTATATGCATTATTTCCTGCTTGTTTACTGTGCAATGTTACGTATCCATGTTAAGCATAAGAAGGAAAAGAGAGGAAAGAAATAAGGGGGCAAGAAGCATGTTTTTAGCTCTACGTGAATTAAAACAATCAAAAGTAAAATATGGATTAATTGGGCTTATGATGGTTTTATTATCATTTTTAGTCCTTATGATTTCTGGATTAGCAAATGGTTTAGCATATAATACTGTTTCTTCCATTCAAAATATGGATGCCCAAAAGTTTGTATTAGCAAATGATGCAGAAAATTCATTGCTCCGTTCACAAATTAAGAAGGAAGATGTGGATGATGTAGTAAAGCAAGTTGGTGCAAAAGATGCTGTACCATTCCATGTAAAAGCTTCGTCATATGAAAAGAAGGATAGTTCAAAAAAGGTTGATATTGCAATATTTGCAAGTGAACGCGAAACATTTTTGGAACCAAAGATTGTGAAAGGTGATGCATTAGGAACAGCACAAAATGAAATGATTGCTGACGAATCGATTAAAGAAAAAGGCATAGATATTGGAGATACGATTATCGATCCGGTTTCTAAAAAAGAATTTAAAATTACTGGCTTTACAAAAGGTCAAAAGTTCAGTCATACACCTGTTGTTTATGTAAATCGAAATATATGGGGAGAAATTTCACAACCGAACCAAAAGGATTACAACGCAATTGCTCTTCGTACTGATAAGGAAGTTAAAAATGTACATATAATAGAGAAAAACGAAGTTCTTCAAACTATTCCTGGCCATAAAGGGCAACAAAACTCATTAACAATGATTATTGTATTCTTACTCGTGATTGCAACGCTCTTAATCGGTGTATTCTTCTATGTTATTACATTACAAAAAACACAGCAATTAGGTGTACTAAAAGCAATTGGAACGAAAAATTTGTATTTAGCAAATACGTTAGTTGTGCAAGCATTATTCTTATCTGTTGTCGCACTGGCTATAAGTATTATGTTAGTAGAAGGTTTGCAAAGAATTTTACCAGAAAGTATGCCATTCCTATTGACAACGACAATGATTGGCCAATATGCAGGAATCTTTATTGTAATTAGTATACTAGGAACACTGATTTCCTTATATCAAGTATTAAAAGTGGATGCACTAGAGGCTATTGGAGGGGGCATGTAATGATATCACTACTGAAACTAGATAGAGTTAGTAAAGTATATGGTGAAGGAAACACAGAGGTAACAGCCCTTCATCCAATTTCACTTGATGTGAAGGCTGGAGAATTCATCGGTATTGTGGGGCCTTCTGGTTCAGGAAAAAGTACATTGTTATCGATTGCTGGAGCATTATTATCACCATCAAAAGGTAATATTTATATTGGTGAGCAAAATATTACCCATTTATCAGAAAAGGAAATGACAGATATTCGGTTAAGAAAAATCGGATTCATTTTTCAATTCGCTAATCTTGTTCCCTATTTAAATGTAAAAGAACAATTACTATACATTGCAAAATTAAAGAAAGAAGACCGAAAAGAATCTGAAACGCGTGTGAATCACTTACTAACAGTATTTGGACTATCCCAGAGAAAAAATCACTATCCACATCAGTTATCTGGTGGAGAAAGACAAAGAGTTGCGATTGCTCGTGCTTTTATGAATAAGCCAGATTTAATATTAGCAGATGAACCAACGGCAAGCCTTGATTCAAAACGTGGACAAGAAGTTGTCGAAATGATGAAACGAGAAGTAAAAGAAAATCAAAAAGCAGCGATTATGATTACGCATGATGAGAAAATTCTTGGTGTATGTGATCGAACATTAACACTTAGAGACGGAAATTTAGTATAGAAAGTATGTGAAACAGCACAGGAGGAACTCCTGTGCTGTTTTTGTGAATTATTATCTGTTTAGATGAATTTTAAAATTAAATGTTAGTTATCATAGTTTTATTACTTAAAAAGCAACTTTATTATTTTTATATGACGAATTGTATTATTAAATGTAACACCTGAAAAATCAAAAGTCTTCCAGGGGTTCAGCCAAGTTACATGTAAAAATGGGGCATAATCTGTTTTTTCATTATTATTTTTTAGGTGAAAATAATTACCCTACGCTAAACAAAAAGCTAATTTCCTTAACGCACAGGAAATTGAGACACGGCAAGAATTCGTTCTTTTTTGAGCCACTCATCGTGAAACTAAATAATAATAAAATAGGTTCTGTTGCAAAGTTAAAAAAGCAGAAACAGATCTTGATAAATGAGAAAGAACCATTTAGGCAGTGACCAAGAATTTATGTAATTCCTTGTACGTTGAAAAACCGCAGTTTGGTGTAAACTGCGGTTTCGATTCCTTTGATTGTGCGTGAAGCATGACGAAGATTTTGAAATCCTGCAGATTTGGCAAAAAGTCGCTTGATATGTCTATGATCCTGTTTGATGAGATTATTGAAATGCTTAACGGTGCAATGTTTCGTATGCACATAAAAAACGTTAGTTTTCAGTTTTTTGAGCACACAAAGTAAGGCAGGAGCCTTGTCTGTTGTGAGAACCGTTGGTTCTCCAAAAGCTTTCACTAACCTTTTCATAAACATATAGAAGGCTTGATAATCCCTTGTTTTACGAAGTTGGATATCCAAAGTGTACCCTCCTCGATCAATCACACGATAAAGATAACACCACTCTCCTTTGACTTTGATGTAGGTCTCATCTAAATACCATACGGAATGTGCTGATTTATTTTTCTTCTTCCAAATTTGATAAATGAAATCTCCATATTCATGAACCCAACGCATGATAGTTGTAGGATGAACCGATATTCCACGTTCTCTCAAAAGTTCAGACACATCGCGATAACTTAAAGAAAAACGACAATAGTAGCCGATGGCTACCAAAATAATATCTTTTTTAAATTGTTTTCCTTTAAAGTATTCCATGTATCATTCGCCCCATCTCAATTACCCTAAAGTTTAGCTCAGCTCGAAAAACTTTGCAACAGAACCGTTTTGGGGACTCTCAATATTTAGAATTAATTAAAGCAACACAAAAAAGGAGTAAATGTGACTTTAAGTGGTGAGAAGTGCAGCATAGCTCTTCACTTCAACTTTTTGCTTAAAAAAACCACAAACTCATTCATTGACAACACATTAAATTTTTTATACCCTGTAATAATAAACAAAATTTGCTAGATTAGAGAATGGGGTGTGTTGAATGATTATAAAAGTTGTAGATTATAATCAGAATTGGAGCAGCGACTATCAAAAAGAGGAGCATTTTATTAGGGCAATCCTTCAAGAAGAATTAGTGAAAAGTTTTCATATCGGAAGCACATCAGTTCCAGGTCTAAAAGCAAAACCAATTATTGATATTTTACTAGTAGTCAATGATATTTATAAGCTGGATTCATTTTCTAAGCAATTTCAAGAAATTGGCTACGAAGTCATGGGGGAATTTGGGATTACCGGAAGAAGATATTTCCGCAAAGGTGGCAATCTTCGCACCCACCAAATCCACGCTTATCAATATGACAAAATTGAAGAAATTGAAAGACATTTAGCATTTAGAGATTATCTTCGTGAGCATCCCGTAGTGTGTAAGCAGTATGGGGAATTAAAGAGCCAACTTGCCAAAGAATATCCAAATGATATAAAGGGATATGGCGATGGGAAAGACAAATTTGTGAAAAGTGTTGAAAAAGATGCTTTAAAATGGTTTTGGGCTGTCCGTTAAAATTAAAGTAATGCACCACACTATTTGTGATGGTTACCATACAGGCTTAATTATGAATTAGTTTTGTGATTAGAGTTAATAGATTGAATTTCCCCCGCTATTACCCACTATAAAAGCGTCCCCGCTTATTGAACTGTATCCTATAAAATGGACAGTTTCATAAAAAGCTCTGAAAATCAACCACCTTTTTTAATGTCCACTGATAACGATTATAATCCTTTATGTTGAGCTCAAGGGATTCAAAGGTTTGACAATCTTTGTAATCTAATTCATCTTTCATATGACCAAAAAAGGATTCCATTGGTGCATTGTCTAAACAATTGCCCCTACGGGACATAGATTGTCTGATTTCCATTTCTCTTACGCGTTTTTGAAATTCAGGGTGTGTATGAACACCTTGGTCTGAATGTAGAAGTGCCTCAGGATGGATGACTTCTCCTAATCTCTCTTTCAAGTTATCTAATGTTTGATAGACAATATCCATTTGTAAAGAAGAGGAGACATGATAGGCTAAAATCTCTCGTGTTGTACTGTCTTTTACACATGATAAATAAGCCTTTTTTCCTTTTCCATAAAATAAATAGGTAATATCGGTTAACATACTTTTTTCAGGCTCTTCTTGATTGAATTGGCGTTTTAAAAGATTTGTGTCGCTTTTGCGATGTGTTTATAAGGATTCGCCGAATCTTTGTCACAAGATTATATTTACGCATAATACGGTAAATACGTTTGAGATTCATACAAATTCCTTTTGTCTTTTCCAACACCATTTTGATAGAACGACCACCACATGTTTTCCCTTTTCGATTAAAAATTTCTTGGATCCATTCATAATCTGTTTCATTATTGCGTCCTTTTCCAGGTGTTTATCTGTTTGATGAAGCCACGCATAGTATCCACTCGGACTTACCCCAGCCAGTGTGCAAAGGTAACGCACCATACGTGGGAATTGGAATCGACTTATGGTTTGTTCAATCAGTGTGTATGTTTCTCGTGGTGTTAACGCTTCTTCTATAACGCCTGCCTTTCGAGTTCGTCTAACTTTTTTAGGAATGTCAATTCCGCTTCTAAAAAGGCAATACGTGCTTCCACTTTCTTTAATTTTTCATTAGAAGAGAGAGGTTTTTCTGAAGGACGTCCCGTGCTTCCTTTCCCGCGGCGTTCTGTATAAAAACCTTCCTCACCAAATTGTTCAAAGGTTCTTCGCCAACGTTTCAAGCATTGTTTTGGTTTCTTCTCACCAATCACAGCTAAGTCAAACCCATTCTCTAAAAAGATTTGGCTAGGATCTTTTCCTTGTTGATTTTCTTTTACCGCTTTTATTTTGAAATCTGGACAATAGCTAATCGAACGTTCCGACGCTTTTACTAAATTTTTATTTTTTTCTAGCTGTTTCATTTGAATTTCGTTAAAAATAATTTTACTCATTCTCCGTACCTCATTTCTATCGTTGATTCCATTATAACGAGGATTTTTTGATAAAAATACAAAAAAACGAATCATGGGGCTTTTTTTAAGTGTCCATGATTCGAGGTACAGTTCAGATAAGCGTAAAAGGATTTTTTATTTAAACATTTTTCATAGTAGTTATATCAATTGTGAGATGTAGGCTGGCTTGTAAAATAAACTTAGCAGAAGTCTTCAAACAGAACCAAAAGCTTAATTCTTCTCCAGCTATAGCCCCGCATTTTTAATCCAATTCACAGCAATCTCAGTAAATTTTCTAACTGCAGGCGAACTAGACATTCTAATAGCTAATCCTATGGTTCTAGTTTGTTTTAATTCAAGTGGTATAGCTTTTATTGAGTCTAATCCTTTAGGGATAATCATTTCCGGCAATATGCTAATACCTAGATTATTCTCAACCATAGAGAAAATAGAATTTTCATTCATATTTTCAAATCGAATATTTGGATAGATATTGCTCTCTTTAAAAAATGGCTGTATATCTTCAAAACATTGATAAGTGGGCATAATGAAAGGAGTATTTTCAATATCCTCAACAGATATATACTTTCTACTATGTAAAGGTGATTTTTCTGATACTACACATAAAAGTGGCTCAGTTTTTAACTGGACAATATCAAATGAATGCAAAGAAGTAATTTTACTATTAACAAAACCGCAATCTACTTCATTATCTAATAACCATGTTTCTATCTCTGTATAATTTCCTTCTATAAGCTGAATTTTTATAAAAGGATATTGCTGGTTCATTTCATTTATAATATAAGGAATCCAGTTTGTTGTTATACTACTAAATACTCCTACTTTTACTGTACCCTTATTCAGCCCATTTATAGCACTTACTTCCTGTTTCAACATATTATTATAATATAAAATTTCTCGAATTGTGATTAATAAATCCCTACCATTTTGAGTTAGCTTAATTGCAGAGTTATTCCGGATGAATAAAGGGAAGTTAAACTCTTTTTCTAAGCTTGTAATAGCATGACTCACAGCAGATTGTGTTAATCCTAATTCTTCAGCAGCCTTCGTAAAGCTATTTACTTCTGCTGCTTTACTAAAAATCTCATATTTAACTAAACTCATTGTTGGCACCTCATGCTCATGAATTTTTTTCATGCGATTCATTATAATTATTCGATGTACTAATGTCAAACATGTACTTATAATTAAGACATATTTTGCAGCATTGCATTTAAAAATAACTTTAAAGGGGCGTGTAGTGTAATGAAGAGAATTTTAATTACAGGAGCTGCTGGCAAGATCGGTCAACATATTACCAATACTTTAATGAAGAAAACAAGCTATCAATTAAGATTGGCAGATATTAATTTATTTCCTTTAGAAAAATTTAAAAAGTCAGGTAATGAAATCATATATCTAAATATATCTAATTTAGAGGAATGTCAAGAAGTATGTAAAAATACAGATATCTTGATTCACCTAGCAGGAGATCCCTCTCCAAATGCAGATTTTTATACTACTTTATTAGAGACTAATATAAAAGGTTCATACAATATATTTAAAGCTGCATCGGATAATGGTATTTCTAAAGTAATAGTTGCTTCCAGCGCTCAAACAGTTGAAGGATACCCACTAGACTTTCAAGTAACAGAATCGTCACCCGTTAGACCAAAAAATATGTATGGGGTTAGTAAATGTTTCGTGGAAGCACTTGCATCTTATTTTGCTTATGAAAAACAGTTGCAAAGCGTTGCTATCCGTATTGGTGCTTATGACGATTACAAACCTGAAGGGGAGCAACTCTCAGCTCGAGATATGAGTGCGTATATAAGTCCAGAAGATTTTAGCGATCTTCTCCTAAAAATAATTTTGGCCGAAAACCTACCTCCTTTTTCTATTTTACATGGTGTATCTGATAATCGTTTTAAACGTTTAAATATCGAAGAAACAAAAAGGTTAGTAGAATACAAACCAAATTCAGATGCATTTAAATTGTCCGGAATTCAGTTGTTTGATTGTTAAGTATTTATCCCAAAGTTTAAAAGGAGGGTGTCTCATGAGAAACCTAACAAAAACCGCCAAAAAGAATATACAATTAAAACCAATAGAAACTAAGAGGGAGAAGACTTTTAAAGACTATTGGAACGAAATTATTAAAGCTCTCATTGCAACCAAGTAATTTCATATCTTTTAAATATTATACTTGTTCGAATCAAGTGCATTAATATTTATGGGTAATCGGATTTTAGTGTGGGAACCCATTTTATTTAACTAATGCTCATTTAAGCACTATTTCGGATTATCGTGTGGAATCACAATGGAACTTTTTAAAGTTAAATATGATTTACATGACAATGGGGTACAGCCGAGATACGTGTAAAAATAGGTCATAGACTTACTTTTATTCCCAATTAGTTTTGGAATCGGATTTTTTCTTTTTTGGCTTTGTTAAATTATATTGTTGATAATTGAGATATAAAAATGACTTATCAATAGATAAGTCATTTTTTAATTGCCAGTTCGGCTATTTATTATTCTCAGGGACCTTTTGGCTTCATTTCTTATAATCGGCTGATCATCATTTTTTTCGATGTCCAAAAGAGTGTGAATAACATTGATATCGTTAAAACTTTCAAAAGCTCTAACCAATTTCCATCGAGTAATATCATCTTTGAAATTGGCCTTTAAACATAGTAAAAGTGCATCGATAATTTGATGGTTTGAATGTAGTTTTTGGTAAAAACACATAAAGCCTATTGCATCAATGACTTCTCTAATTGCAAGAATATTATCTGTTTTTAGTACATCCAATAAAATTGGTAGAATCTCTTTTTTCATATGAGCTAGAGTTCTAGCGATAATATCCCTCGGCAAAGGATAACTTTTCTTATTGAAACCATTAGTAGGTAATACTTTATGTTGATTATTGCCTATCTGCCCTAAATATTCGACCATCATCTTAGCAGACTGAACATTACCTTTTGAAAGTGCGTCACATAATTCAATTTTTGTATAAAGTTTGTTTTCTTGTGTAAGAGTTTGAAGAAACAAACGAATCAAATTATCATTTAAATCCTTTTTCTCTGATAGTAATTTTATAGCGATAGTTCTTTTATATGCTTCTTTTGATTTAATCATTTCTAATAATTCAAGATTTGAGTGAGTATTATAATGTTGTAAATCTTCAAGTGTAATTTTCCCGCGGCTTTTTAATTGAGAATCCGAACTTTTCATTTATACCTCCATATAACTGTCTGAATTAGATATGGCGTTCTTTATTCTATATACAGTTTGCCTAGTTATACCGTTTTCTTTTGCAATATGAGAAATGGCTTCGCCATCATTTAACATTTCAACTACTCGATTGTATACTAATCTTTTTTGAGGGTCCTTTGCTGTTGGAGAATAGATAGTAGGTCTTCCTTTATAGACACCTTTCTGTTTGGCTATCGAAATTCCTTGTGCCTGTCTCCTTTTCGTTTCTGTTCGTTCCTGTTCCGCAATCATAGCCAAGATTTGAATAATTAAATCCTTGATGAATTTATCTAACAAAGAATTTCCAATTGCTTCTGCCATAATAGGTAGGCTAGTAATAATTAACTTTACTTCCTTTCTCTTTAGATAATTAACAGTCTCAATAATTTCATCATAATTACGTCCGAGTCTGTCGATAGCTTCTACCATAAATGTATCTCCACTTCGAACAAATTGTAGCGCCTCTTGAAATGCCTCTCTATTATGAACAGATGCACCAGATTTTTGTTCCGTAAATATTTTTTTCGCTCCAAATTCTTTTAATGTTTGTATTTGTCTATTTAAATTTTGATCTAAAGTTGAAACTCTAGCATAAGCAATTTTCATTTTTAAAAATCCACCTCATTTTCTAACCTATTATCATACACCCTAATCATACAATCGAAAGCGAGTGTTTTCAATAACCGACCGATGGATGATTAGGGTCTACCCATAATAGACAAAGCCGGACTCTTTATCGTAAGATGAAAGAGTCCGCAACCACCTTTGGTGTAATTCTAACTAGGAGGAATGAGATTGACTTCAGTTGAACGTACAGCATATCCCAGGTTTAAACAAAACTTAACTAAGAAAGAACTTGCAGCAATTTATACGATTACACATGAAGAAAATATATTTGCACATCGTGTAGCACGTGGAGAGAGTTCAGTTTTTATTTGTTTAGTCATGTTAAAGTCTTTTCAACGATTAGGCTACTTTCCACGTCCTAAGGATATTCCACCGATGGTGCTTCAACATATTCGATCATGTCTTAATATATCTGATGAAATAGAACTTAAATTCAATCCAAAAGTGATGTATCGACATCAAAAAGAAATTCGTCAATATTTACAGGTATATGCATTTGGAAAAGATGCTTTGCATGTAGCTACAAAGGCTATCTATCATGCTTCTCATGTGATGGATCATCCTCCGGATTTAATTAATGTTGCAATTGAAGAATTAATTAAAGAACGCTATGAATTGCCAGCATTCAGTACTTTAGATAGACTTTCTCGTCGTGTACGAACACTGGTTAACAACCAATTGTGTCACACAGTTATGACTCGGTTGTCAAAACAAGAAAAACATAAACTTGAAGAATTACTTTATACTTCGCAAGAAACCAAGCATTCTGGTTTTAATTATTTTAAAGAACTTCCTAAAAGCCCCTCAATTTCTCATATGAAAGAGCTACAAAATAAATTAGATTTTATTACATCATTTATGTCGAACATCGAGGAACTATTAAAAGAGATTCCAAATTCTAAAATTAAACACTTTGCATCAGAAGCACTAGCTTTAGATGCATCGGAAATAAAAGACTTTCATATGGCTAAAAGGTATATGTTGTTATTGTCTGTTATTTATCGTTCACAAATTGTAACAAGAGATAATTTAATAGATATGTTTTTAAAAAGGATTGCTAGGATACATAAAAGAGGAAAAGAAGAATTAGCTCTTTTACGAGAACAGCAACGTTCTATAAGTGAAAACCTTATTTCTATATTGAGTGAAGTTTTACATACAACTCATACGCATGATGATACGAACATGATAGGAAGTAAAATAACGGAGTTATTTGAAGAAAAAGGCGGTATCGATTCTTTGCAACAAGATTGCTTAGCCATTTCGGCGTATAACAGGAATAATTATCTTCCTTTATTAGAAAAGTTCTATAACAGTCACAGAAAGACTCTATTTCGATTGATTTCATTATTAGAATTGGATTCAACGACTCAGGATGATTCTCTTATAAAAGCTTTACAATTTTTGTTGCTAAATGAAAATCGGAGAGTAGAACAGCTTCCTACTAATCTTGATTTATCATTCGCAAACGAGCAATGGAGACAAACTCTTCGAGTTGGAAAAGACTCTAATTTATTGTATCGTAAACGTCTGGAACTTTGTATATTTTCCTATTTGGCTTCCGAATTAAAGACAGGTGACGTAAGTGTACAAGGTTCTGAAAAATACGCTGATTATAGGAAACAGTTATTACCTTGGGAAGAATGCGAACCGATAGTTAAGGAGTATTGCGAAGAACTTAATTTCCCTTCATCTCCTACTAATTTTGTTAAACAACTAAAACACAAATTAACTTCTGTTGCCAATACGGTAGATTTAAATTATCCAAATAACGGACAAGTGATTATAACAGAAGATGGCGAACCTATTTTAAAACGATTAGCACGAAGAAATGTATCTACAAGTAGTAAATTATTAGAAAAAGAAATTATACAACGTTTACCAGAGCGAACCGTATTAGATATACTTTGTAATGTAGAACATTGGACTCATTGGACAAGACATTTTGGTCCTTTATCCGGATCTGATCCTAAATTAGAAAATCCTACGGAACGTTATATTGTTACTACATTCGGATATGGATGTAATTTAGGACCAACGCAAACAGCCAAACAT
>NZ_JBMOWC010000063.1:0-24590 GCF_049310765.1 Bacillus sp. PSXD-155
CCTCTAGATATTCTTTTGGATAAAAAAACTTTATTTATGCAATTCCTTATATATATTATCCATTAACAATATAGTTAATTATTCAATAAGCTCACCAACATTTATTGCAATTTTTTATTATTACTTCTTAATAAATGAATAATATAAATTAAATGCATGAAAATGGATAGGAATTAAGATTTAGAAGGAGAATATTTTATGAAATCCAAGTTAATTGCTACAGGAATTATTGCAGGAAGTCTACTATCCTACTCATCTAATACATTTGCAGATACTCATAAGTTTCCAGATGTTCCAGCATGGGCGGACAAATCCGTTAATTATTTAGTTAATAAACAGGTATTGAATGGTTATCCAGATGGAATTTTTGGTTCTCATGATTCATTAGACAGAGCTTCGGCCACAAAAATTATGACAAAAGTTTTAGGAATAGAAATTGACTTCGATGCAAAACCATCTTTTACAGATTCACAAAACCATTGGGCTACCCCGTATATTGCTGCAGCTGAAAAAGTTGGCATTGTTAAAGGAGAAGGGAATGGCATCTTCAATCCATCTGGGAAAGTAACACGCGCTGCCATGGCAACGATGCTAGTAAATGCCTATAAACTACAAAGTACAGCACATGAAAATGGCCAAAGTAAATTTGAGGATTTAAAAGGACATTGGGGTGAAAAATATGCCAATATCTTAATTGACTTAAAAATTTCCAATGGTACGGATAACGGCTGGCAACCAAATAGATCTATAACACGCGCCGAGGCCGCTCAACTTACTGCTAAAACGGATATGTTGCAACAAAATTTAAATGATGGAAATGAGATTATTACTGCTACATCATATAAAGATTTAAACTTAACAGTGTCTTCTAATATTACTGCCCAAGAGATTGATAGTTTTATTGCAGAATACCATTCAGATAGTCCATTAATCGGACATGGACAAGACTTTATTAATGCGCAAGATCAATACGGCGTAAATGCACTTTATTTAGCGGCACATGCAATTTTAGAGTCTGGATATGGAAAATCAGAAATCGCATATCGAAAACACAATTTATTTGGGTTACGCGCGTATGATAAGGATCCGTTTAAATATGCAAAATATTTACCAACCTACGGTGACAGTATTGCTTATAATGCCAATTATGTACGAGAAAGGTATTTAGAAGAAGATGGCATGCATTATAATGGACCAACATTAGCTGGTATGAACGTAAAATATGCATCAGACAAAGGCTGGGCTGGAAAAATTGCAAATATTATGGAACGTATTAAACCTTTCCGTGCAGAAAACTATACATCTGCAAAAAAATTACCTAAGAATCCTGAAACATTAGATGTTGAAGTGTTATCTAATAACATTCCATATAAAATGTATGAAGATGGGACAACAGCAAATGTTGTATCAACAGCTGCTTATTACCATGTACCGTATCCATTTAACTTAAAAATTAAAAGTAAATCAGATGTAGCGGTCGAGGAAAATAAAGTTGGTACAGTAACTCGTGGAACAAACATCTTTATTTATCATGAAGATCCAAATGGATGGGTGGAATTCTCTTTTGACACTAATGGAGAAAAATACTGGACATTAAAAAGTAAATTAAGTATGTAATTAGAAAGGTCCCTTTCACTACTCATAATCGTTTAGATTTAAATGACATATAATTATGAGACAAGTTTTTTACTTTTTAAATATAGTTATGTATACAAAAAAGTTAGAGAATTATTTTCTCTAACTTTTATGCGCTAGTACTTGAAATTAAAAAGATGGTGGGGTTACTCCAAATATAACAGTGACTTTGTGTAAAGAAGTGTTTTCCCATTTATGTTTTGCGTATGGTGGGATTTTAACACTATCACCTGGGTTAAGAAGTAAAACCTCATCATTTAGGTATAGTTTTACTTGTCCTTCCATAACAAATGCTATTTCTTCACCTTTATGTGCCATGGGCTCCATAGAAGAAGCGGTTTGAGGTAACAGATTCATTAAAGCTAATTCCAGTGATCCATTCAAATTAGGTGATAATAACTCATACGAAACATTGCCGCTTTCAGGGAAAGTTATTTTTTTTCTTTGATTAGCTCTTACAACTAATTCTTCTGTATTGGTATCTTCTAAGAAAAAATTAAATAAAGCAATATTTAATGCTGCAGAAATTAGTTTTAGTGTTTGTAAGGATGGATTCGTGATTCCTTTCTCAATCTGACTTAACATGGAAGGTGTTATATCAGCTAATTCAGCTAATCGTTTACTAGTTAGTCCAGCGCCTTTTCTAAAGGCCATAATTTTTTCACCGATATTAATATTGTTCATATGCGTAATCCCCTTTAAATAAGTGAATAAAATTAAAATTAATTTTATTCACTTATACTAAACATGTTGTTAATATACTTAATTATAATAAAGTATGATTAATTTTCAAGCACCTGCATAGTTGTGAGAATAGTAATAAGACGAGAAATGATTGATACTTATTCTTCCATGTGAACCATTAAGTATGATGACCTGATTATATGATTGAATTTCTGTATAAGATTTTGGGATTGACAATAATGCAATAGCGGATGGACTGGCATTTAGGATAGCATCTAGGTTTGTAGGGAAAGCAATGGAACCATTTTTAAGTGGGGCTTATACAGTTGATGATAATCATTTATATAAGCTATTAAAAGAAATAGTGGGTAAAGAGGAACCAACAACATTAGCAGGAATGATTAGACCTGTTAAATTGCATAAAAGGGGAGAGGCTATTTACAAAATAATGATTTAAAACATAAATTGAATCAAGGTACACAAATTGTATAGGGAACAGGAGGCAGTATGATTCCAAAAAAAGTAATGGAAGAATACTATCAAACAAGTTCTTAGTTAATTAAAAAAAGTTTTAATAAGTAAATGACAATATATGAGTAAACACCAATGCTTTATTATAAAATTTTTTAGGAAGTGAAAACATTATGAAATCAGCTTTAACTAACATTATAATCTCCTTGATTCTTGCAGTAGGAGGGATTATTTCGCTTTTGTTTAATTTAATGGGAGGTCAAGATTGGACCTGGGATTGGGTAGGGCTATTACTGGCATATCTATCTTTAGGTATTTTAATAGGCTTATATAATAAAACTGTGGATCACAAAACATTACCTAGAATACTAAAAAGAATTTTGTTTATTTCCTTTAATGCTACAGTATTAGGAACAATAATAGGGTTAACATGCCAACTATTAGGAAAGGCGAATCTTACTATAATGATGTATTATTGGTTGATAATGTTATTGCTACATTTCATTACTATAATAACATTGGTTATCCTAGTATTTGCACATCAAAATAGTCAAAAATGCAGCCTGCTATATACATTTATTGTAATTTTAAACATTTTTCTTACCCTAGGACCAGTATTATATCCTTTGGTTCTAACTATTATAGGAAATGGCATGAATGCTAGTGCAGGACACTAATTTTTACCTATATAGAGTATTAAAATAAGTAATCCAAAATTGATATTTGTTAAGTTAAATAATTTTATAAACTAATATAATAATATAACTAACCAACATAAAGTGGAATAATAGGATAGAAAGAAGATTATAATATGAAAATTAAGCTTAAGAAAAAAAGAATTATAAGTATATTGTTGGCTATTACATTAGTAGCAATAGGGTATTACATGTTTCAATCTATTACGAATCCTAAGCTGGTAAATGCGGAAGAGGTAAACAGTGTTCAACAAGTGAGCAGTCTACCTAAAAATGAATTAAAAAAATCGATACCTAATCGTTTTGATGGTAAAGAAAGAAAAGTTGCATATTTAACTTTTGATGATGGACCAGGAAAATATACAGCTGACCTATTAGATGTATTAAAGAAAAACAATGTGAAAGCAACATTCTTTTTAATTGGCGATAATGTGAAAAGGTTCCCAGATTTAGTGAAACGAGAGCATGTTGAGAACCATTATGTGGGTATGCATAGTATGACACATGATTTTAAAAAGTTATACACCAATCAGGAATATGTTAAGGAAATGAAAGAGGATCAATCTTTAATTAGAAATGTTATTGGAAACTCACCGAAATTAACACGCCCACCATATGGATCAATGCCTGGGTTAAATGAATCACTTCGAAATGAAGTGGTCGGAAATAATTTAAAAGTATGGGATTGGACAATTGATTCTTTAGATTGGAAATACAATAAATTATCCGTTGATGTAGCGTCCGCAAAAATTGTTCAAAATGTCTTAGCAGGTGCGACGTCTTCAAAAGAAATTATTTTAATGCATGATATTCATCCGCAATCTGTCGCGGCAGTTCCAGCAATTATAAAAGGATTAAAAGAAAAAGGGTATGAATTCGAAGCTTATGATGAGAATAATCATTTTTCAATAAACTTCTGGCATGATAAGCGAATATAACAAGTAGTTATAATTTAAATGAATGGAATAAGAAATTGATATAGGGTTTAAATATATGTAAGAGCGCGTTGACCTAAATATATAACAACACGCTCTTTTAAAAATTTATTTTTTATTATTTAAATTTAATTATAGGATTTTTCATTATATAAAAAATAATCAAATGTCCTTTATTTTTATACTTTCGATTACTTAATTACTATATAACAATGAGGTGGATTTAATTGTCGTTTTTAAAAAACAGTAAAATTGGCACAACACTTAACGTAATGGTAGTTATAGCAAGTGTCTCGTGTATCATATTATCTATACTAGGATTTTGGGGCCTTAAAAAAGGGGAGCATGCTTCTACTACTATGTATGAAGATAGTTTATTACCAATTCAGTGGATAGGAGCTATAGAGTCTAATTTTTATCTAATCAATATGAATGTAAAGGAAACGATCCTATCAAAAGATGAAAAACGAATAAAAGAACTTTTAACAGAAATAGATGTGGCTCGTGCAGAAACTGATCAGTTATTAAAGAAGTTTGAGACAAGAGTTAGTTCTAATAGAGAAAAGGAATTGTATAACACATTTTATACAATATTCAAAGACTTAAGAACACAACTGAAAAAAGTGCAAGATTTGGGACAATCTAATAATGAAGAAGCATATGCTTATTACCTAAAAGAGGTTGATCCTAATATGAAAAAGTCAATTCAGGCAATTCGCGAACTTATCCAATTTAATAATAATAATGCAGATCAATTACAAAAAAATAATACTGACAGTGCAACAAATACCATGATGCTGTTTATTAGTATCTCCATTATAGCAATTGCAATTGTTATTTTTATTGGCTATATCATTAAAAGTGCGATTAAACAACCAATTGTACTATTAGAAAGAGATATGGAAGGGGTATCTGCAGGTGATTTAACGTTACGTACTTCTTATAAATCAAATAATGAATTGGGAAGCATTGTGAAATCTTTTAATAACATGTTGGATAACTTACAACAATTAATTGGAGAAGTAAAAAACACAACACAGGAGGTTATTTCTTCAACCGATGGGATGTTACAAGATACTAAACGAGCATCTCATATATCAAGTGAGGTTGTTCAAACTATTTCTGAGGTTGATAAAAAAATAGAAGGACAAGTTACTAGTATTCAAGAAAGTGCATCTTCAATGGAAGAAATTGCGACTGGAGTTCAAATAGTAGCTGAATCCTCAGCAACGGTTACAGAAGTGGCTGTCACAACAACAGAACAAGTCAATTCTGGTAGTGAAGTGATAAAACAATCTATACTTCAGATGAATAGTATTCATGAGGTTGTTGAAGAAACTTCTAAAGTAATTGAGAGGCTTGTTACACGTACGCAAGAAATAGATAAAGCTCTGGATGCAATCACTAATATTGCTGAACAAACAAACCTACTTGCCTTAAACGCATCAATTGAAGCTGCACGTGCTGGAGAAAACGGTAAAGGATTTGCAGTAGTGGCAGCGGAAGTAGGAAATTTAGCTGAGCAGTCTAAAACATCTGCATTTGAAATCAATCATTTAATACAAGCCATTCAACAAGATACAAAAGATACAGTTGCTGCAATGCAAAAAGGCCAACAAAAAGCTTCGGAAGGAAAAGAAACAGCTAATAAAGCAGATCAAGCATTCTCATCCATTCTGTCGGCTATTAATAAAATCACTAGTCAAATTCAAGAAGTATCTGCAGCGACAGAAGAAATGTCTGCCGGTACAGAAGAAGTCAATGCCTCTATGTCCAGTGTTTCTGAAACTGCCACGCAAGTAGCTAAGGAAACAACTCAAACTGTACAGTCTATCCAATCACAAGCAGCATCAATCGAGGAAATATCGAATCAGTCTAACAAAATAAAAGAAAAAGTAGAAGCATTGTCAGTGTTAGTTTCAAAATTTATTATTGAGAAGCATCACTAAGAGCAATAAAATATATCAAATATGATGTAAAAATAAAGAAGTCCATAGTAACTTATACAAAGTACAAAGGGCTTCTTTATTGAAAGATGTTCTAAAATTCTTCACATCATTAAACACAATTAGTATTTAAACCAATGCGTTCACACAAGATTAAATGAATTTAGTTTTGTAAATCTATCAAATTTCATTTTGGAATTTCATGTCCCAATCAATTTCCAAAAGTGGAACTAAGAACTTATTTTATAGATTAAAATGCTAAATTATCTACAGGTACATTTCATTTAGTACCCATTTCCTTGTCTCGATATTTAGACAAGAAAATGGGTGCTTTTTTTAAACGAAGACACCAAAGTGGGTACTTTGTAAAAATAGAAAATACTAATTATGTGTGAAGTTAAAATTCAATTTTATATTATTTACAAAAATATTTATGAGGCATCTATTTTCTTATCTCATTAGGAGGACATGAAAGTCTATACTTATGTTAATTTCTTTCATTCTTATGTTGATGGGCATAGGAAGGGATTTCACAAATATAAAATAAGATTGACAACGCAAGATTACAAGTGTAATATTCAGTTACAGATTACAAACGTAATCCAAGGGAGGTGTAATATAAACTAATGAAAGAATTACCTAAAATTTCAGAAGCTGAGTTAGAAGTAATGAAAGTACTGTGGTCAAAATCTCCACAAACGGCAAATGAAGTGATTGAAGAGTTGGAGAAGAATATGGATTGGAAACCCAAAACGATTCGAACACTAATTAATCGATTAGTTCACAAAGAAGCAGTTGCTTACCATCAAGATAAAGGGCGAATGTACGCTTATTATCCTTTGGTTTCGCAAGATAGTTATTTACAAGTAGAAACAAAATCTTTGCTTAAACGTTTCTATGGTGCAGCATTTAAACCTTTACTAGTAAATTTCTTGAAAGAAGAAAAGCTGTCTTCAGAAGACATTAACGAGCTTAAACGTATCCTGGATGAGAAAACTGAGGAAAATCAGAGGAAGGATAGATGATAATGATAGAAATGTTTATAAATGTCTATCTGCCTCATTTTTTTGATTGGTTGATAGAGACCTCTATTATGGCTAGTATATTAGTGGTCCTAATCTTATGTATTAAGGTTTTGTTTAGAAATAAATTAACTCCACGTTGGCAATACATGCTATGGATGATATTAATTATAAGGCTTGTATTACCTTGGTCGCCTGATAGTTCCTATAGTATTTATTCTGTTCTTACTTACAAAAATGATGATACATTCATTTCTAGCCGAAATCCTGTAAGTATTTTTCTTACAAAAGAACGTATGCAAGAATTAAAAGGCATAGACGATACAAAGGTTCTCACAAAAGAAGATACTTATACCTCAAGTTCAACACAGACTGCTCAGGCAAACCAGAAACAAACACACATTAATGAAAAGCAGGATGATGAGACGATTCCATTCTATACAATCTGTATATACATTTGGCTTACTGGTGTTATCCTTCTAAGCGTTGCTACTTTTATAATGAACAGGCGTTTATTACTTTACATAAAAAAACAACCTGTTATTACAGACGAGAAGATTGTCCAAATCTTTGAAAAGGGTAAGCAATCTATGTCTGTTCAACGGAATATCCCTCTATTTGTATCTGGAAAGGTTTCCAGTCCAACAGTATTCGGATTTATTCGTCCCAAGTTGTTATTGTCAACTGTACATATGAAAATATTAGATGAGCAACAGTTACGATATATTTTCCATCATGAATTAGCTCACATCAAGCGAAGAGATGTTGGGGTGAACTGGCTTATGCATGGCTTACTAATTTTAAATTGGTTTAATCCAATTCTATGGTATGCCTACTCATGTATGCGGGAAGATCAAGAACTAGCATGCGATGCATTAGCTCTTACATGTATAGATTCAGAGGAACAAATTGCGTATGGACATACTATTATTAGTCTATTGGAACACTACTCAAGTTATTATCAAGTACCAAGTATAGCAAATTTTAGTAAAAACAAGAGAGCGTTAAAAAGGAGAATTCTAATGATTAAAAAATTCCAAAAAAAATCATATCGTTGGTCTGCGATAGGGGCTGTGGCAGTGATTGCAGTTTCATCTGTATCCTTATTAAACGCCCGTGCTGATAAGCCGACTAACCCTGAGAAACAACAAATAGAAGTGAAAAATAATATGAAAGAATTAAAAACACAAACTGATATTCCTATACAGCAAATTGTAGAAAAAATGATTGGTACAAAAGAACAGGCAGATGCAGAATTTTTTATTTCAGAGGGAGAGTATAATAATTTACTTAAAGACCTCGTTGTGGCACGAAATCTGTTTACAAAAGAAGAATTTGAACGATATATTGATTTAGAAACAGAAGCATATACTTTGGGTAAAAAAGTAAAGTTAGTAGGAAGTCCTGAAAAGTTAGACTCAGAAGAACAAAAAAAATATAAGAAAAACAGTGAAGAAATTGGACCATTTAGACAGAGAATTTCTTCGGAACTTAGATTAACTAAAAAGGAAGCACAGAAATATCTTGATTTTCCAATTAAGACCCCAAGTTATGTGGTAAAAGGGTATAAATTAACGGGAGAAGGTGTTACAACACCGATGACTAATGAAAAAATAAATCCCGATATTATTTCTCAATATCAAAGTGAAGATAATGTGTATATTGTGCACCAATCTGCAGTTGGAGATCAGGGAGAAAATTTGTCGAACAAAGTTGCGGAGTATAATGAAAAGGTAACAAATTATGAATTAGAAGGTACAAAAATAACCTTAGTTGAAAGTCTTGATACAGAGGAAACCTCTAAAGTAATGCAAATGATTGTTCCTGCAAAAGGAAAGAATAGCGCTTATCAAGTCATAATTCTTGCAGGTGATTTAAGTAAAGAAGAAATAGAGAAAATTATGCTGTCCTTTCTAAAATAAAAATAGAGTCTCAGGATACCGTTCTTGAGGCTATATTTTTTTAGCTTAAACGAAACCTATAAGTGGGAAGAGAAATTAGTATAGTCTATATAATAAGAAATTAAAATGATATTTAGTTTTGCTAGCTTGATTGAGGTGGATAAAAAATAACAATTTAAAACATAAATTGAATCTAGGTAGGTATATTGTATGGAGAACAGGAGGGAGTATGATTCAAAAAGAAGTAATGGAAGAATACTAGCAAATGGTGATGTATTTTACCGCTATCACCTGGATTGAGAAGTAAAACCTCATCATTTAGATATAGTTTTACTTGAGATGAAGCGGTTTGAGGTAGCAGATTCATATTAAAGCCAATTCCAGTGATCCATCTAAATTAGGAGAGAATAACTCATACGAAACATTACCGCTTTCAGGGAAAGTTATTTTTTTCTTTGATCCGCTCTTACAACTAATTCTTCTGTATTAGTATCTTCCAACAAAAAATTAAATAAAGGAATAGTTAATGCTACAGAAATTAACTTTAGTGTTTGTAAGGATGGATTCGTGATCCCTTTCTCAATCTTACTTAACATGGAAGGTGTTATATCAGCTATTTCAGCTAAACGTTTACTAGTTAATCCTGCACCTTTTCGAAATGCCATAATTTTTTGAACAACATTAATATTGTTCATATAAATAATCTCCATTAAATGAGTGGAGTATATTAAATTAAAATTAATTTTATTTACTTATACTTAATATACTGTTAATATATATTTAATTAAAATAAATTATGATTAATTTTCAAACTGTCAACTGATGCGAAAACGTGGGAAAAGAATCTACTTAGAAGTAAAGAGATTACTGTTATTGAATATACAACAGACTATAGTAAAGCGGTAGAAAAAGAAGAATACAAGCTAATAATGTATTCTTAAGTTTTTAAAGGACGTGAAATGAATATGAAACCAGTTTTAAAATATATAATTATTTCCCTTGTTTTTTCAATAGTAGGGGTGTGTTGGGCGCTGTTTGACATCTTTATGTTAGATGCAGACTGGCTATTGATTTGGATAGGTGTATTAATGGCATATCTATCGTTGTATATTGTGATAGGTCTATATAGTAGAAAAACGTACGACTCAAAATTGGCTAAAGTGCTTCTAAAAACAATAATTACAACCTTTAGTTTTGGAGCATTAGGAATATCATTCGGAGTTGTACACGAGATATTAGGACCATTGAGTCTTACTTTAATGACATGGTATTGGTTTATAATGCTATTTTTATATTTAATACCCATAATATTATTAGTGATTTTAGTATTGGTAAATAGTAAAAATCATAATTTCCCTTGGGTATATAGTATACTTATACTTCTAAATATACTTCTTACGTTGTGGCCGTTATTATGGCCGTTATTTATTAATTTTATGGGATCTGCTATGAATGCAAGTGCAGGATGGTAGTAGCTCACAGATTATAAAAAGATTAAAAGAAAAAGGTTATGAATTTAAAGCTTATAACCGAATATAAAAAAGGATGAATAAGTTAAATGAATGGAATAAGAAATTAATACAGGGTTTAAATATTTGTAAGAGCGTGTTTAGCAAAATATATAACAACACGCTCTTTTAACTGGCTATTTTTTATTATTTAAATTTTAAAAAATAATATTGATTAAATGAAAAAGAGAGTTTTGCTCTCTTTTTTTGCATTTCAGCAAAACCTAATTAAATGTGAAGTGAAAATTCATTTGGAATTTATATTAGTAACGAAAGATATTCAAGAAGTATCTACTTTCGTGTCTAAAAAGTATCCATTTTCATGTCTTTCTACATGTAGAAAGACATGAAAGGCTACACTAAAATCTCATGAACAATCGTTGATAAATAGACATTATCGTAAATTTTGTAGAGACTTTCATGTCTCAATAACGGGACATGAAAGTCTAAACTTTTTCAACATAGGACAAAAAACTCTAAACTACTTAGCCAGTAATAATACAATATCCGAAAATAAACTTTTGAATAGAAGTTTACTTTCAGTTTCATCAATAAGAAAAACCACAACAATTGCTGTGGTTTTTCTTATTGCCCTGACTAAAACTATGTTGTAAATGCTCATGGCCATTATATGTTGGATTTCTATTATAAGTTCCAAAGTAAACTTTTACCCAAAAGTTTACTTTGGTTTTATTTCAATCACTGTGTTTATAACATTTCTTCGTATTTCGAATAAACATCCAAAAAAGTATACATTCAAAACACTGTTATTTTGGTTGTTATGAACAATTGCTACTTTTACATAAAAATCACTCGAACAGCTTAAGAATTATATTTACGTGTCCGATTAACTAAAATAATTTATCAAATCAAAAAAGAGAGTGAGGCAGATGAAAATAAAATTCAGAGTTGGTAAGTTGAAAGTGTATTTCGAGATTAACAGAGCTACATTTAAATTAATAGGCGAGTTAATAGTGAGGTCTCGCCAACTAAACGCGAACTTCGTATGCTAAGGAATTTCTAAGTTAAAAAACTGGGTTTTACCGTACGTTAACAAATTTCCATAAACGACATTTAATGTTTGTTATGGGATTTTGTTTTTAGTAATGAGTTTAAGAACTGGTTTTTGGCCGTATTTCTTCCAGATATTATCTTTTATTTATTATATATAGTTTGGAAAAATTACCATTTACACGCAATCAGTATTAGTGTATTATTCGTCTAGTACACTAATACTGAGGAGGGAAGAAATGGAAAGTGGTTTTTCTCCTAATATCCCGATTTACATTCAGGTAATGGAATACATAAAAAAAGAAATTGTAACTGGTCGTTTAGCATCGGGTGATAAAATTCCAGCTGTACGTGAACTAGCCAGTAAATTACAAGTAAATCCAAATACGATTCAACGCACATTTCAAGAGCTAGAACGGGAAGGCATTGCTGTGACACGAAGAGGAACAGGGAGATTTGTAACGAGTGAAGGAGAAAAGATTACTGAACTACGCAAAGAAATGGCAACAGAGTTGCTTGATAATTTTATAAATGGAATGGACAATTTAGGATTTACGAAAGAAGAAATTCTTGCAATCCTCCATTCTTCATTAGAAAAGAAAAGGAAGGAAAACGAATGACAGAGTTATTAAAAATTGAAAATCTGTGGAAGAGATATAACTTAAAAACAGTGCTTCAAGATTTGAGTGCAACAATTTCTGAAGGGAAAATTATTGGTCTTGTTGGTGATAATGGTAGCGGAAAAACGACATTATTAAAAATGATTGCTGGTTTGCGTTATCCTTCTAAAGGAATTATCACAATTGAAGGTCAGAAGGTAGGAATAGAAACAAAGAAAATTGTTTCATTTATGCCTGATAGTCCTGTTTTTGACGAGTGGATGACGATAAAAGATGCTGTAGTTTTCTATCGGGATTTTTATAGTGATTTTGATTTACATCAAGCAATGGACTTAATAGCTGAGTTTAAAATGCCATTAGAAGAGCATATAGTTGCTTTATCAAAAGGTGGAGTGGAAAAATTACAACTTATCTTAACTTTCTCCAGGAAAGCAAAGTTATATATATTAGATGAGCCATTGGGTGGAATTGATCTTGTTTCTAGAAAACATGTACTAGATTTAATTCTTAAATTTTACCGAGAAGATTGTACCATTCTCATTTCAACTCATTTAATAGAAGAAATCGAAAATATATTTGATGAAGTAATCTTTTTAAAAGACGGAACTATTATATTACATGAAAATGTAGAGGAAATTCGTTTTCATCACGGAAAAGCAGTACATGAGTTGTTTAGGGAGGTGTTTGAGCAATGAACCCACTTTTTCTCTATTTATATAAGTGCAATAGAAAAAAAATAGCAGTCTTTTATTCTGGTTTTATTATTATTTCTTTACTTCTTTTATTTAGTACGATAGGACTCTCAAGGGTACTACCTCCGTTTCTAAAGGATTTAGTATTACTCATATACCTAATAATAATTGGTATAGCTGCATTATTACTTCTTCTAATAGCGCTGCCTTCTTTCAATAAAATATTAAAAAATTCTATGATTCGTTATACAGCCATCCCAACCCGAAAATATATATATACGAATTTATTATTTTTTACATTAATGTTTATTATTTTATTAGGTATAGGCTTAATTTTTTCATATTATTTTTCACAAAGTCTTTATGATGGAAAAGTAATTGGTTATAATCCGAGTCTTTATGGTGGGGAAGTAACCGGAGAATTTCGACAAGAATATCACAAGTTGTATAGTTACGGAATCTTCCAACACATATTTGCTTTTCTTTTATGGGGAATCGATTTCATGAGTATCCTTATTTCTTGTTATTTTATCATAGCCATTATAAGGCTGTTTCCAGTGAAGTCATGGATGAGTAAAATAATTTTATTCATCATTTTCGTTGCTATCTTTTCAACAATACAAACAATAGTAATGAATGTGTTAAGTAAATTAGAGAAATATGCAGTTACTATTAAAAGTTCTGGGTTCATGGATAAGAATGATTTTTTTGATACATCATTTTACCCTATTGAAGATTTCACTATTTTGGGTCTATGTTTTACTTGCTTGTTAATAATTGTACTCGTAGCGATTACAGGTCGCATTATCAATAAGAAATTAGAGATATAAAAAATCACTTTATAAGTAAAAGATATTTTGGGAGGAAAGCATGAGAACATCTAATCCAATGTTAAAAAAAGACAAATTCCATGAAGAGAAGACAAGCGCTTCTACGATGACAATAGGTGGAACGATAGGAAAAACATTCATTTTGCTTATCTTACTTCTTGCAGCGTCTGTCTATTCCTACGTACAGATGACACAAGGGACAATGAAAATACCCGTGTTAATTGGAATTATAATAGCTACTCTAATTGTCGCTTTTGTAGTTATATTCATTCCGCGCATATCCCCAATTTGCGCACCGATTTACGCAATATTACAAGGGGTTTTATTAGGAAGTATTTCAGCATATTATACAATGCGCTTTGGTGATTCTATCGCTTTAACTGCTGTATTACTAACAATTTCGATTTTATTTTCCATGTTAGTGTTATACGCAACTCGAATAGTAAAAGTAACTAAAAAGTTTCGTGCGGTTTTAACGGTTGCAACACTAGGAATTTTTATTATGTATTTTATTGTTTTCTTATTGAGCATCTTAGGGGTGACTGTTCCATATATTCATCAAGGGGGGACAATTAGTATTATCATAAGTGCAATTGTAATTGTTGTTGCTGCATTAGATTTATTACTAGATTTTGATTCAATTGAACATGGTACTCATAGTGGAGCACCAAAGTATATGGAATGGTACAGCGCAGTAGGACTTATGATGACATTAGTATGGTTATACCTGGAGATCCTTCGTCTGGTTTCTTACATTATGAAAAACAAAGACTAGAAAACATCCTGCATGGTTCAAACATGCAGGATGTTTTTTTATTTCGTAGTATCAATTAGGTCACGTTAGTCAGTGGAGAATCTATGAAGATGCTTTACAACAACTTCAACTCATACCTATAACCTTTCAGTCGCTCTTTTCTATAATCTTCTTTCGACCATTACAAACAGATTAATAGTAAAAAACTGATTCCCCCTTAGCTTACAGGAAATCGGCTTTTTCTATGTGAAAAATTGCTTAGCGTACGAAATTCGCGTTTTGTTGGTGCTACCCCATCGCTATCAAGCTAAGATTATACAATGTCAAGTATAGTAGAGATTATTTCTTTTTTCTAAAAGCCAGGCTTAGAGAATTTAAAGGTTTGCATGCGAAATAAACCCTATCGGGTTTCATTTTTTGAATTAGGCCGCTTGATCTTCAGAAATGGTATAATTGTAAACGACACCTAATATATCAAAGACTGTTTTCTTCTCATATCTGTGAGATTTTCGCCCATTTTGCTGTAGGAGGTTGAACAGGCGAATGAGAATCTTTGATAATTCTTGGGTGTCTTTCTGTATGGCTTGATAAATAAGAAAAAAATAATCTCTAATCATATATATGGCCTTATATTCACTCAGCTCTCGTTTCTTTTTCATAAGAAGTAATTGACGCATTTGAAACATAGTAGAAGAACAGAGGAGAATAGCGATCAGTTTCCCATACAAATGGCATTCTAATCTTTCTCGTTTTATCTTTTTACAATGGTGAATATGAAAGAATGATTTCCATGTTTTAAATAAAATCTCGATTTGCCAACGTAAAGAGTACCAATCATGTACTTGTCCCATCGGGACAGTATCTGTAGAGGTATTTGTCATATATACATTGATACTACTGAGACGTTTACTACAAGGGGAATACTTTATTCCTTTCTTTTTCTCTCTTACAGCTTGATCTTGCAATCGTTTTTGTTGTTGTTCATCTGTAAGTCGATGAACAATCACACGAGTTGGTACTTTATCAGTCATTCCTACATAAGCATCGGATATTTCATAGGTTTGCCCTGGTTGGAGAGAGTTCATTAATGCCTCCATATCTATCTGTATATACTCTGTACCTTTCTTGATTTTTCCATCCTGAAAATAATCAGGTGTGAGATTTTTTGATAAATACGTGTATTGGATTTAATACGAGAGATATAGTAAGCCTTTTTATCTTGTATATGTTGAAGATCTTTTAAATGAAAATACCCTAAATCACGGATACATAAATCATTTGGTGTTACAGTTGGAACACACAGAGAACCATAGGTTCGATCATGTTGTTTCCCTGGACCTGTATGGATATGTAGGAATTGTCCACTTAATAGGTCATATTCAAGTTGAATTTTCATCCCAGCAGTATGGCTACATCCTCCAGCCCCAGGATAAATGGTTGAAAATATATCTGGAAGCTGAAATGCAGTGGAATCTAAAATGCGAATACGCTTGAAAACAGAGGTGTATGGAGAAGAAAGTGGCATAGATGAAGTTAATTTTTTATTTAGAAGGTTAGTCAATATATGTTGTAAAAACTGAACGGCTGATGTATTAAACCGTTGATTCAGTCCTTCTGGACTGATGAGTACTTCTGTGGATGCTTCTAAACAGCTAGATAACTGAGCTAAAGAGGTTGTAGCGATATTTTGACTCATCCATATACATAAAGCGACTAAATCTTTTGCTTGATATTTACTAGTTCGTTGTACAAAACCAACATCTCTAGCAAGATCCCGTAAGGTATTTGGAGATAAAAAGCTTTGAATCTCATGAGCAAATAGTTGTAATTCATCAGACACAGAAACAGACATAAAAAACGCCATCCTTTCCTATAATTCTACAGAAAGGATAACGCCTTTTTTGCTTTATGGATAGTGCAAAACCTTAGTTTTATAGCGATGTAGCGGTACCAAATAGCCGTTTAATAATTATTTATGCCACCTTTATATATCTATATAATCAAACGTTATTACTCATTTTTAATTGCTCTAAAAGATAATCACGGACATTCACAAAAATACATTGTTTTTTAAACTTAATAATAAGTATTTCAATTCAAATTCTTGATAAAAAATCTTAGTGATATATAGTTTAAACTCATCTAAATTAGGCTTTTCTGGGCTTTATAGCATATTTAAAGGAAGTTTAAATTTAGAAAATAAATGATCGTTTTGGGCAAAAATCGAAACTTCTTCTCTAGTTAATCGATCATGAAATGCAATTAAAATTTTTCTTAAGGCATTTACTTGTTCTTCTTCAGTTTCAGCTGAAGTTACAAAATAAAAAACAGGAAAGTTCGCAAAAAATAAAATAATCAAATTATTATAGAAATAATGATAGTGTGAAGCTTATAATTGAACTGGGTGATTAAAAGTGACTATACAAAATGAAAAGATAATTGATATCTGTGATAACCGCAGACTATTAAATAAATATTCACGTAACAGTATTCCAAGCGTAATCTTCATAGCAGGGTTAGGCGATAGCTATGAGACATGGAAAAAAGTCCAAGACCGAATATCGCAAAAAACATCAACCTTTTCCTATAACAGGTCGGGTATTGGCAGGAGTCAATTCGCATCCGTCCCGACGACTTGCTATGATCTAGTCGAGGAGCTCAACGAATTGTTGCTAGCGCTTGAAGTGGAGAAGCCCTATATATTGGTGGGGCATTCTTTTGGTGGTTTGGTCGCTAGATTATATGCCAGCCTTTATCCACTGAACATCTGTGGTATGGTTTTGGTTGACGCTGCACCGGAATATAAAGAACTTGCCTATGAAAAGGTTCTACCCGAAAATCTGCTTGCAAGAAATAGGGAATATTACGAGAATCCTATGTTGAATAGTGAGAAGATTGATAAAATACAAAGTTATAAGCAAATCGTTGATCATTCAAATCAAAGTAACCTCCCTCTTGCAATTATTACAAGAGGTTTACCTGACAATGTTGAAGAGGGATGGCCATCTCAAGAAATATTGAAAATTGAGCAAAAACTCCAAGCAGAATTCCAATGGCTATCAACGTCAAGCAAGTACCGGATTGCTAGTCGAAGTGGACATTATATTCATCATGATGAGCCCGAAGTTGTTATAGAGGAGATTATGTTAATGTTGAAGGAGATGGGGAAATGAGCGATACAAGGATTAAATTGATGCTGGATTTACAAAGAATTGAGAAGGATGAGTATCAGTTACACGAAGGTGAGCAGCATCAAGATTTCTTACCTTTGTTACTTCAATATATTGGAGATCCTCAGCCAGAATTACGGGATAACCTGATTTATTCGATGTTTTATATGTGGATTAAGGAAGAGAATAGATTCAGTGAAGAGGAGTTACGAAGCCTCTTAACTGTTCTGACTGATGAGAACCATTTGTTCTATGGTATTGGTAGCGAGGATGATCGGTCAGTTTTTACAAGGACGTTCTCTGCCTTACCTATCGCTTTGATTGTGCAACGCCACAGACAGAATCCATTTTTTAATCAAGCGGAAATTGAGCAATTAATGCATGTGATGCTCCGTTATTATAAAGAGGAGAAGGATCTGCGAGGTTACCTTTCAGTAGGAGGCTGGGCTCACAGCGCGTCTCATGGTGCGGATGTTTTTGTTGAGCTGGTGCAGTGCGAGGAGAGCAGCGTCGCAATGCTGCGTGAGGTTCTTGTCGCTATTTCTGGCATGCTTCATAATGGTAGACACATTTTTAGCGATGAGGATGATGAGCGGTTGGTAAACATCGTGGATACGATGATTGACAAAGAGTTACTTCCACATCAAGAAATCGCTAATTGGATTAGCGGCTTAGCGCAATGCTGCAATTTGCCGAGAAGTCGCAGTCAGGTGATTGCTCGCGTGAACAGCAAGAATTTTTTACGCAGTCTCTATTTCAGAAGGGGACAAGATAGCCGAGGGAATGAGCTTAACACGGTCATACTTGGTACTGAAGCAATATTAAACAAGTTTTCTTTCAGTTAAAGGGTTAGAGGGGCCGTCCCCATCGCTATCAACTTAAGAAGAATAAACGCCACCAAAACAAAAAAAGCCCCAAATTTTTCTTAAAAATAAGTTGGGGCTTTTGAACCAGAAAAGTATGTTTTTAACTATGAAAACTACGATGAATTTTTCCTTTTTTCCTACTTGCTAAATTCAGCAAGTAAAATATTTTTAAAAGGATTAGGACTGCCAGTTCTACCCAAACTATTCCAATTGACGACCAACGTATGCTTGCCTCCAAGTTTACCTCCAACAAAGGTAGTAAACCCTAGAATGCCACCTGTGTGCCCCCATATCGAGACACCGCTTGGAAGCTTAGTTTCATAGATTCCAAGACCATATCCATCGATTCCTTCTTTTCCTGTAGGAACTGTAGTAAGCATTTGTTTTAGTTGCTGTTCTTTCAGTAATTTGCCACCGAGCAAGTAAGAGAAGAATTTGTTTAAGTCGTCAGCAGTAGAAATCATATCTCCAGCAGAGCTACCTGCACTTGGGTTATAATAAGTAACGTCTTTTAGCTCACTTGCTCCGTCTGGTTGGACATATCCACGGGCATGGTTAGTGCCTGGAATAACACTTGAGTTGCCTGGTAGGAATGTATTCGACAATTCAAGTGGTTCAATAATTCGATTTTCAACCTCTTCCGCATAGCTGTTTCCAGTTACTTTTTCAATAAGAATACCCAGTAATACGTATCCTGTGTTTGAATAAGACCAGCCCTTTCCTGGGTCAAAGTCTGGGGGCAAAGAAATCCCCATCTTCACTAACTCTTCAGCCGTATACGATTTTTTTGTATCCGTAAAATCAGCGTCTTTTGACCTTGAGTATTCAGCGATACCACTTGTATGGTTCAATATGTGCCGAATAGTAATCTTGTTACCATCATATCCATTTCCTTGAATGACACCAGGTAACCATTTTTCGATGTAGTCGTCTAGATTCAGGCGATTCTCTCCAACTAATTGAAGTACAACTGTTGCAGTGAACGTCTTAGTCACACTCCCAATGCGAAAGCGAAAATCTGTTTTCATTGGTTTCTTGGTTCTCAGATCCGCTATTCCAGCGGCATACCCCCACGTTTTTCCACCCTCAGAAGTTTTAGCAAGTATCCCCGGGTATCCAAGTTGCAATGTATCCCGCATTGCTTGCTTGACGGAAGTACGATCTCGTTGAGTATTTGTTTGTAACGAACTAGATACATTTTGAGTGGGCTCTGCTTTTACAATTGAGGTTGGTGTTGTATATAACAGGGAACTTCCAGCTATTAAAAGGGCCAGACTTGCACAAGTAATTTGACTACGTATTTTCATAAGGCATTCCTCTCCTCTATTCATATTGTATAAGTGTTTGCTTACTGTTCCTTACTTCCTGACAAGACTTAGGGAAAGGCCCTCACGCATATAGATTAAAGCCCCAGTACAAAGGTATCTATCAATACCAACAATTTGAGCCATTTAAATCTCCATCCCTTTTATAACAAAATTAGTCAAAGGTATGAAAGCATATTATGTACCCGTAGTTATTGTTAGGATTAACACAACAGGAGACATAACCCCAATCCATATTTTACTTTATTTATCCATAATATGTATTGAGAAAGAATGTAAATTCGAATCCTTTCCGTACCCCAGCTATTGATCGTTTTTTCACCTATTATAATTAGTTATTTAGAATTTCATAATAAAAAACTGTAAAAAAATAACGAGTCCCTTAACGAACAGGAAGTGGTCGAAAAATATGTCTATAGCACAATTTTCTTTTTTGATATGGTGACCCCATCGCCATATCAAAAAAAGAAAAGCATATACCCCAAAACGAAAAAATGAGCTTTTTTGTTACAAGTTAGTACAAAATTTCGTTCTGGGGTACTATAAAATTTTAGCTTGATGGGCATGTGGTGCTACCCCATCGCCATCAAGCTAAGGTTTTGAAGTACCCACTAAATGAAATTTTTCTTTCTCTACAGTTAGTTACTTTGAGAAGTCATCTCATTTTTTTGTTTTTGGGGTGTTTCTTTTTCTTAACTTGATGGATGTGGGGTCTCGCCACATCCATCAAGTTATCTAAATAAAATACCCTCTAAAAATTAAGAGTATTCAAAAATAAAAATAGACATTTATTAACTTCGTTTGTTATAATTCAAACAAAATAAAAAAACGTTTACCTTTTATGTTTAACGATATCAAATTTACTGGAGGGGATAAAGATGAAAAAAGCACTTTACATCAATATAGGTGGAGAAGGACACTTAAATCCAACATTAGGATTAGTACAGGATTTAGTACAACGTGGAGACAACATTGTCTATTATTCATCAAATGATTTTGAAGAAAAAATCAAAAAAGCAGGTGCACAATTCCGTCCCATCAATCAAGAGGCACAAAGAGAGCTTTCGGAAACTATGAATCTTATGACTTCCCATCCTCAAGAGTACTTATTATACTTCCTTCATGCTATGGAAAGAATTACTGATTCCATTTTTGAAGAAATCTCCAAAGAAACATACGATTACATCCTCTATGATGCACAGTCTTTACCTGGAAAATGGGTTGCTCACTATAGAGGTTTAGCATCTATTGCAACTTGGACCACGTTTGCTTTTTCACAAGAACTAAAAGAGAATATGAACCTGACAGGAACAAGAAACATAGAACAAAAACAGGAACGTTTAGCCATGCTACAAGCATTTTTGCAATTAGAAGAAATAGCAAAAAGGAAACAATATTTAGAAGGAAAATATGAAGTATCCCTATCTGATAATTTTTTACTTTGTCCGGGTTCAGGCGATTTGAATATTGTCTTTACTTCTCGCTATTTTCAAAGAAACAGCAAGGATTTTAAGGATGGCTATATTTTTATCGGTCCTTCCATTGCTGAAAATGAAACTCTAAATGATTTTTCGGTTGATGAATTAAAAGGAGAACGTGTGATTTATATTTCTATGGGAACCATAATTAATAATCAGCCTGAATTCTATCAAAAATGTTTCGTCGGTTTAAAAGATCTCAATGCAAAAGTAGTACTTAGTATAGGCAAACAATTAACAGTGGAGCAGCTAGGAGATATACCTGATAATTTTATTGTTGGTAACTATCTTCCACAATTAGATATACTGCGTCAAGCGGATGTATTTATTAGTCATTGTGGAATGAATAGCACAAGTGAATCACTTTATTTTGAAGTACCTCTAGTTATGCTCCCATTTATAAATGATCAGCATACGATTGCTGAGCGAGTATACGAACTTGGCGCAGGATTTATGTTAAATATCCAGCAATTATCGGCCGAGGATCTAAAACATGCCGTTAATGAAGTGTTGCAGCATTCGATTTACAAAGAGAATGCCAAAAAAATTAGTCAATCATTCCGCGAGGCAGGTGGTTATATCAAAGCTGTTGATGAGATTATTACATTTACTCGTTAATTCTGCTATGTATGCCACTCAAGGGCTATTAACTTAAGAATTTTATAACACCCTACAACAAGAATATAGAAGATAGAAGAAATGCTGGCAGTATCCCATACTCATCAAGATAAGAAATTAAATACCTCATTACTATCAATTCTTAAGTTGATAGTAATGGGGTCTCGCCCCATCGCCATCAAGCTAAGGTTTTGAAGTACCCACTAAATGAAATTTTTCTTTCTCTGCAGTTAGTTATTTTGAGAAGTCAGCTCATTTTTTGTTTTTGGGGTGTTTACTTTTCTTAAGTTGCTGGATGTGGTGATACCCCAAATATGACAAGAGAGTCATTTGGCTCTCTTGTTTCATACACAATAATAAGTTTATGGAATCGGGCTTGTAAAAGGAAATCTTGATGCCGCAAAGAATGTTGGATTAAATTGATTGCCCACAATACTTCCATTTGTAGTAGCACGAAATATAACTTGCACACTGTCTCCTGCTTTTAATCCATATATATTGGAAATATTCACAAGTAAGTCGGCAAAAAAATCCACATTATTAGTTGCAACTATAACTTCAACATTGTTAAGTAAAATATTGAATGAAAACCCATAACTAACTAATGTACTACTAGGGCTAAATCTTGCACCTGCTGCTAATGAATATACTCCGTCTTGATTTGGTTGGAATGTTGAAACACCGTCAAATTCATTTCCAAAATCAAATTGTTCATTATTAAATGTAAGAACTAAATCATCCCCTGCGGTATATGCTTGTGCCTCTAGTGGTCCTTGTTTAGAAGCTCTAAATGCAGATTCAATTACGTTTAATCCAGTTGGACCCGTTGGTCCTGTGGGGCCTGTTATTCCGGTTACTCCTGTAGGACCCGTTGGTCCTGTGGGGCCTGTTATTCCGGCTACTCCTGTAGGTCCCGTTGGTCCTGTAGGCAAAGTAAATGGTGGAATAGGTGGAAGTGTCGGACCGAGTAAGCTTGGGTCTATTGCCGCACCTTGTAAATCTTTTTCTTCTGACATACGTCACCTCCAAAAACACTTATCATACTAAATATATGCATTGTGGAATCAATTATGACAAAAGAACCTATCGGATCTCTTTTTTATTTTTTCTAAACAATACAGCAGATGGTTGCGAATATTTTCACTGTCAATATTCAATTGAAAAAAAGACATGCAATATTCATATCCACAATTTGTAATATAATCCGCATTTTATTGATACTACTATAGTTACAAGTATGCTAAAATACACTGGATCTGTTGCATTTGTTAGCTTGATAGCGATGGGATCCCGCCAACAAAACGCGAATTTCGTAAGATAAGGAATTTTTTATTAAAAAAACTTAGTTTTTCTGTACGTTAAGAAGGTTCCATAAACGGTATTTAATGTTTGGTATGATACTTTATTTTTGGTAATGAGTTTTGGAACTGGTTTTAAACGTATTTCAATTAGTTTAGATAGATATAAATAAAGTTCCTTAAACGAACGTTTTAGGGACTATTTAAGCCATTTTATTGATGCTACATTTTCTAGTTATATAGATAATCTTACTAAGTTTGGATATCAATCTGGGATAAAAAACTCTTTACCTATTAACAACTTTATGCTTGGGAAATTTGGAATTGCTTATACTTTACTTAGATATAAGAATAATAAAATCCCATGTATATTATCTTTAGACATTTAAGTAATTATTATATGAAGGGAAGATATCTTTTGAGCATTGAAATTACTAATTTATCAAAAAACTTTAATAAAAGAGAAAGAGTCTTAGACTCTATAAACATGAATATTAAAAATGGTGAAATAGTTGGATTAGTTGGTCCTAACGGGGCGGGAAAAACTACATTAATGAAAATTATCTCAGGACTCATTGTACAGTATAATGGTGAAATCAAATTCTCTCAAGAAGAATATACTCAAATAGGTAGCTTAATTGAAAAACCAAAATATTTTCCTAATAAAACTGGTTACTATAATTTGAAATATTTTAGTCAGTTATATAGTGATAAAGATAATAATATTGAAGAAATTATACATTCCCTTCAAATGGAGAATTATTTATCTAAAAAAGTAAAAGATTATTCTTTAGGGATGAAGCAAAGGCTGGGAATTGCTTTAGCATTGTTAAACAATCCAAATTATTTAATATTAGATGAACCAACTAATGGAATGGATCCTAATGGGATTAAAAGTATCTTAAAATATATAAAAGGGGTAACAAAGAAAAAAAATATAGGGGTTCTCTTATCTAGTCATATTTTAGATGATGTAGCGGATATTAGCGATCGGGTTTACCTAATTAACAAAGGGCAGATTATAAATGAATATTCTAGCTCAATTACTCCTGAAAAGACTATTAAATTTACTTTTAATCAAGAAATAATTATTGAGGCAACAAAGATTTTATCCTATTTTGGATTAGTAGA
>NZ_JBMOWC010000064.1:0-24554 GCF_049310765.1 Bacillus sp. PSXD-155
ATGAAAAAGAAGATTAATAGAATTGTAATGATTATTTGTATATTAGTAGGTTTTACAATCTTTTTATATTTACAGAACAATTTAATAAGTATAACTGAGGTTAAAATAACCTCTAGTAAAATACCATCCTCTTTTAAAGGGTATAAAATTCTACAAATTTCAGACTTACACAATAAAAAATTTGGCGATAATCAAGATGTGTTAATTCAAAAAATAAAAAGTATAGACCCAGATATTATTGCGATTACGGGTGATTTAATTGACAGTAAATCATACGATGCAGAAGTTAGTATGCAATTAATACGAGAAATTGTAAAGAAATATCCTGTATATTTTGTGACAGGAAACCATGAACAATGGTCTGGAAAGTATAACAATTTAGAAAAAGAGTTGAAGAAATATGATGTCAATGTTTTAAGGAATGAACATGTAGGCATTCGAAAGGGTGAGCAAGAAATAAACTTGCTAGGTATTGATGATCCAGAGTTTGTTACTGGAAACCGTGATGAAGGAAATATTATAATAGATGAAATTAAAAAAGCGAAAATTGAAATGCAGCCAGATAAATATAATGTATTATTATCCCATCGGCCTGAATTTATAAAGGAATATACGAATGAGAGGTTGGATTTGGTTTTATCGGGACATGCTCATGGAGGGCAAGTTAGATTGCCATTTATCGGAGGATTAGTTGCGCCAAATCAAGGTGTTTTACCTAAATATACAGCGGGTTTATATGTAGAACAAAATACATCAATGGTAGTGAGTAGAGGATTAGGAAATAGTATCATTCCGCAAAGGATTTTGAATAGGCCAGAAATTGTAGTCGTGCAGCTAAATTAAGCTGTACGATTTTTTTTATACAAAAATGAGTAAAGGGGCTTTCTGTATTTTGCAGGAGTAAACATTACAATTTTGTTAAAAATTTTCTACGTTACATAAAGTAACAAAATTTGACCCTCAGTGTTTGTTATAGTGTAAATAATCAAAAAACTTAAAATTTGTCGAGTGAAAATTGTGATAAGTAATTCATATAAAAAACTTAAAGGGGTGTACACATGCATAAAGAATATGAAATTGAAGAATACACGGCGATTGAGGAACAAATCCATTATTATTGTAAATGTTTATTAGTAAGTCATCCTGATCAAATAATAAAGTATTTAGAAAAAAGGTTAGAAAAATATGCAGAAACATTACAATATGCACATTTATATCCTGACACAGTTATTTTACCGTTACAGCAATTAGTTATCGAATATTCTTTAGACGTTGCTAGAATTCGGAAGTATATGAATTTAAAAACGTAAAGTGAAATTTATAGTTTAAATGAAACAGAGTCGACTTTAGGAAATGAAATGCTAATGTCGACTCTGTTTCATTGTTTAATATCGGTGATTGAACATACATACTAATCAACGAAGTTTGACATATAATTAAGCAAGAGTAAAATAAAAGTGAGTACTCACTCATTTTTATTGGAAAAGGAGGATGAAACGTGCAACAACCTTCAATTATTTTACGGACTGTATCAAAAAGTTTTGGAAAAAAAGAAGTGTTACACAATCTTTCATTGCAAGTTGAAAAAGCAGAGATTTTTGGTTTTGTTGGACCTTCTGGATCGGGGAAAACAACGCTCATTAAAATGATTGCAGGTATTAATGAGGCAACGAAAGGTGAAGTGCTTGTTAATAATACTAATATGCCTAATTTAAATGAAATGAAACGAATTGGTTATATGGCCCAGGCGGATGCATTATATGAAGAATTGTCAGCATATGAAAATGCAGATTTTATAGCAACGATGTATGGATTAAAGGGAAAAAGTAAAAAGACAAGAATTGCAGAGGTTTTTGAACTTGTACAATTGTCACAGTATATGAAAAAGCAAGTACAACAATTTTCAGGTGGAATGAAAAAACGCTTATCATTAGCAATAGCACTCCTCCATGAACCAGAAATATTAATTTTAGATGAGCCTACAGTGGGGATAGATCCGCTTCTTAGAAAAACGATTTGGGAAAAATTTTATGATCTTAAAAAGAAAGGCACAACGATTATTGTAACGACGCACATTATGGATGAAGCTGAATTTTGTGAGCGTCTAGGGTTAATTAGAGAAGGGAAACTAGTTGCGGTTGGAACAACTGAAGAATTGAAAAAACGCGTGTCATCTGGACGGATTGAAGATGTCTTTTTGTTGGAAGAGGTGGTGTCATCATGAGAGTTACTGGTGTAATCATTCGTATTATTCGCCAATTTTTTCGAGATAAGCGTTCGTTAGCGATGATGTTTGGGGCACCAATGTTATTACTTTGGCTATTATCGCTAGTGTTTACACAAAAAGACTATATACCGCAAATTGCTGTTGTTGATATGCCCGCTCAAATAGTAAAAGTGATGAAAAATCAAGAAGCGTCAATTTATGAATACAGTAAAGAAAACGCGATTTCTGAGTTAGAAAAACAAAAGGTAGATGCAATACTTCGAATAGAGAATGGAAAAATGAAACTTCTGTTGGAAGGTAGTGATTCGTCAAAAAATCGTGCTGTACTTCAAGTATTGCAAAAAAGCACAGAGAAGAATGATGTATCGATTATGAAACCTGAAGTAAATTATTTACATGGCTCTAAAGACTTTACGATGTTTGATGGGCTTGGTCCTGTATTAATTGGTTTCTTTACATTTTTCTTTGTATTTATATTATCAGGTGTATCTTTCGTAAGAGAACGTTTAAGTGGTACGCTAGAAAGGTTATTATCCACCCCAGTAAGAAGATGGGAAATAGTCGCAGGTTATATTATTGGTTTTGGAATCTTTGCCTTTATACAATCCATTATTATCGTAAGTTTTTCCGTTTATATTTTAGATTTATACGTAGCTGGCTCCATATGGCTAACGTTACTTATTACATGTATGCTCTCTTTAACTGCACTAACATTAGGTACGTTTTTATCGGCATACGCAAATAATGAATTTCAAATGATTCAATTTATACCGCTTGTTATTGTGCCACAAATCTTCTTTTCTGGATTGTTTCCAATGGAATCTATGAATAAGTGGCTACAAATGTTAGGGAAAGTATTTCCACTCACATACGGCGCTGACGCAATGAGACAAGTGATGATTCGGAATCAAGGGTTTACAGAGATTGCATTAGATCTTACTGTATTATTACTTTTTTCACTATTATTTGCAGTAGGAAATGTATTTGCTTTAAAGAAACATCGCAAAATATAATAATGACAAAAAGGAGCTTTATAAATGCAGAAGGATTGGCTGGAGGAATTAATAGCTGCAACTAATACGGATAAAAGAAATGAACGTCAAATGCGAATATTAGAGGCGGCTGTTGATATGTTTGGAGAAAAAGGATACGCTTCAACTTCAACAAGTGAAATTGCAAAACGGGCTGGTGTAGCGGAAGGAACAATCTTCCGCTACTATAAGACGAAAAAAGATTTATTACTAGCGGTCGTAATGCCAACTTTAACTAAGTTCGCTGCACCATTTTTCGTACAAACCTTTGCAAAAGAAATATTTAAATCGGAGTATGAATCATATGAAAGACTTTTAAGGGTTGTAATTCATAATAGGTTTAAATTTGCTCAAAAACACTTTCCTATGATAAAAATATTAATTCAAGAGGTGCCATTCCAACCAGAACTGAAAAATGAAATACAGCAATTAGTAGAAACAGAACTGTTTTCACATTTCAAAAAGTTGATTGTGAAATTTCAAGAAGAAGGGGAAATTATTGAGATACCACCATCTTCCGTACTACGTCTTACTTTATCAGCTGTATTAGGTTTATTATTAACACGATTTTTATTATTGCCTGAAGAAAAATGGAATGATGAAGCGGAAATTGAAAATACGATTCAATTTATATTGTATGGATTAACTCCACGATTTTAATCGTTGAAGTGTGAATGACATACATTACTTTTAAGTAAAAATAAATCGCCTTTAAAAAGGCGATTTATTTTCATTATATATTTTTGATAAATAAGTACTTGTTTACTAAAAACATTCTAAATCAGCGTGTTTCTTTGTCTCTTCTTCTAAGACCTAATAATCCTGCTAGTCCTAATAAACCAAGCCAAGCCCAATTATTATTTTTATCACGATTATCGTTTAAATCATTTGTTGTATTTACATTTCGAGTTCTTACATCATTATTAACTCTGTCTAAGTTATTGTCATTTACTCGAGTTGAAATATCAGTGTTATTAACTCTATTCATATTATTTCCATCGTATTCAGCTTGCGTAGATGTACCTAAAAACATAATAGATAGTGCTAAAACACTTAAAATAGATGATAATTTCTTTTTCATAACAATCCCTCCTTTCTTAATCATTAATTTCTCCGAAGCAAGTGTGTATTATTCATTTCACAATATCTAAACCCTCATTAATAAGGCGCACATTTATAGAAAATAGAGTTGAATGATTGTTAATATATCATTGGATATATATTTCTCATAAAAATAAATGAATCAAACTTTGCTTAAAATGTTAATCTTAGTACAATTTATATTATACGGGCTAGCACTAAGGAGGTAATAAGATGCGACAATTTGCAAAACCAACAATCGTCGTAAGTAAATGTTTAGAATTTGATGCTTGTCGTTATAATGGAGAGATGATTCCAGATGTAACAATACGAAATTTGCAGCCATTTGTTACATTTATACCTGTTTGTCCAGAAGTCGAGATTGGATTGGGGACTCCTCGTGAAACGATACGAATTGTAGAAGAAAATGGTGAGAATAGACTTGTGCAACCGTCGACACGAGAAGATGTAACTGAAAAAATGGAGCAGTTTTCAAATGACTTTTTACAAACGATACCGGATGTGGATGGTTTTATTTTAAAGAATCGTTCACCAAGTTGTGGTACGCGTGATGTGAAAATTTATTCTGGTTTTGAAAAAGCGCCAGCAAAGGGAAAAGGATCGGGCTTATTTGGCGGAGCAGTAGTAAAAAAATTTTCGCATCTTCCTATTGAAGAGGAAGGCAGATTGTCGAATTTTATTATTAGAGAGCATTTCTTTACAAGGCTATTTACAATCGCATATTACAAAATGATTAAACATAGTAAAAATATAAAAGACCTTGTATCGTTTCAGTCGGACAATAAATATTTATTTATGGCATATAATCAGGTGAAACAAAAGGAATTAGGGCGTATAATTGCAAATCAAAAAAATGAAAAGATTGAAGTGGTATTTGAAAACTATGAGAAGACTTTATATGAATTATTTATGCGTGCGCCCCGTTATACATCGAATGTAAATGTATGCGAGCACATTTTTGGATATTTTAAAACAAAGTTAAAAAAACAAGAAAAAGATCATTTTATAGAACTGTTACAAAAGTATGCAGAAAAGAAAATACCACTTAGTAGTTTACTTACAATTTTAAAATCATGGGCTATTCGATTTGATGAAAAGTATTTATTAAGACAAACATATTTCGAACCATACCCTGAAGCATTAGTAGAAATTTCTGATTCCGGAAAAGGTAGAGATTATTAAACAATAAATTACATAATTCGACACAAAACCTCCTATGTTGTTGTAGAACAATGTAGGAATTTTTTTGTGCATTAGTACAGAATCTGTTTTAAAATTAAGTTATGACAGAATTGTAGCAATTGTCTAACTAATATTCTTGTCTTTTAAGTTGTTATGTTTGTAGTAGAAACTCGCACGCTGTCGAAACTCAATATTCGATAAGGGGTGTGTAGCGGAATGGAATTTACTCTAACTCGCGAAAAACAAATGATTAAAGAAATGGTACGTGACTTTGCTGAAAAGGAAATCGCACCGAAAGCTGTATATTATGACAAAACTGCAGAGTTTCCATATGAAACATTTCAAAAAATGGGCGAACTAGGATTATTAGGCATCCCATTCCCAGAAGAGTATGGAGGTTCAGGTGGCGATACGGTATCGTATGCGTTAGCAGTTGAAGAAATTGGTCGCGCTTGTGGTGGCACCGGTTTAAGCTATGCTGCAACAATTTCATTAGGTGCTTCTCCAATTTATTATTTCGGTACAGAAGAACAAAAACAAAAGTATTTAGTTCCAATGGCGTCAGGTAAAACATTAGGTGCCTTCGGATTAACGGAGCCGAATGCTGGATCAGATGCAGGTGGTACTCAAACGAAAGCGGTATTAGATGGTGATGAGTATGTAATCAGTGGTGAGAAGTGTTGGATTACAAACGCAGAGTATGCAAATACAATTATTGTAACCGCTGTCAACGGTATTGAAGAGAATGGTAGAAAACGTATTTCTGCATTTATCGTGCCTACTACGAGTGAAGGATTAACGATTTCAAGTCCTTACGATAAGATGGGTGTTCGCGCTTCTAATACTTGTGAAATCGTACTTGATGGTGTTCGTGTACCGAAAGAAAATATTCTTGGTGATGTAAATAAAGGCTTTAAACAATTTTTATATACACTTGATGGAGGGCGTATTTCAATCGCTGCATTGGCAGTTGGTATTGCGCAATCAGCCTTTGAACGTGCATTACAATATGCGAAAGAACGTCAACAATTTGGAAAGTCAATCTCTAATTTCCAAGCGATTCAATTTAAATTAGCTGATATGGCGACTGAAGTAGAGCTAGCACGCAATTTAGTACATAAAGCAGCTTGGTTAAAAGATAACGATAAACCTTTCGGCAAAGAAGCGGCAATGGCAAAACTATTTGCATCGGAAGCAGCAAGCCGTATTGCGAATCAAGCAGTACAGATTCATGGTGGATATGGTTATATGCGTGAATATGAAGTTGAACGACATATTCGTGATGCGAAACTATTAGAAATTGGTGAAGGAACTTCTGAAATTCAACGTCTCGTAATTGCTAGACATTTAGGATGTAGATAAAAGGGAGGAATCACTATGTTTCAAAAAATATTAATTGCGAATCGCGGGGAAATTGCTGTTCGTATTATGAAAACTTGTCAAAAACTTGGCATACGCACTGTTGCTATTTATTCTGAAGCAGATGAAAATGCCCTTCATGTGAAGATGGCAAATGAAGCTTACTTAGTAGGTGGACCGCGTGTTCAAGAAAGTTATTTAAACCTTGAAAAAATTATTGAAATAGCTAAGAAGACAAATGCAGAAGCGATTCATCCGGGTTATGGTTTATTATCAGAGAATCCGTCTTTTCCGGTTCGTTGCAAAGAAGAAGGAATCGTATTTATCGGTCCTTCAGAAGAAATCATTACGAAGATGGGAAGTAAAATCGAATCACGTATCGCAATGCAAGCAGCAGATGTCCCAGTAGTCCCAGGTATTACTACAAATATTGAAACTGCTGAAGAAGCAATTGAAATTGCAAAACAAATTGGTTATCCCTTAATGCTTAAGGCATCCGCAGGCGGCGGAGGCATTGGTATGCAGTTGATGGAAACTGAGCAAACGCTCACCAAAGCGTTTGAAAGTAATAAAACAAGAGCGCAAAACTTCTTTGGTAACGGAGAAATGTATTTAGAGCGATATATAGCAGATGCGCATCATATTGAAATTCAGCTTTTAGCAGATACACATGGTAACACAGTGTATTTATGGGAGCGTGAATGTTCGGTACAGCGCCGAAATCAAAAAGTAATCGAAGAAGCACCTTCACCATTTTTAGATGAAGGTACACGAAAGGCGATGGGAGAAGTTGCTGTACAAGCTGCCAAAGCACTTGGCTATACAAATGCAGGTACAGTTGAGTTTCTTGTAGATGATCAGAAGAACTTCTATTTCTTAGAGATGAATACGAGATTACAAGTAGAGCATCCAGTGACAGAAGAAATTACGGGATTAGACCTTGTAGAACAGCAACTCCTTATCGCAAGTGGAGAGAAACTATCATTTACTCAGGATGATGTAAAACGTAGTGGTCATGCCATTGAAGCTCGTATTTATGCAGAGGATCCGAAAACATTCTTCCCATCACCTGGGAAAATTACAGATTTAACATTACCGTCAAATGTACGGATTGATCACTTCTTAGAAAATCATGTAACGATTACACCTTTCTATGATCCAATGATTGCAAAAGTTATTGCACATGGCGAGACTCGTGAGGAAGCAATTTTGAAATTACATGATGCTCTAGAAGAATTAAAAGTAGAAGGTATTAAAACGAACACACCAATGCTACTGCAAGTTTTAGAAGATGATGTGTTTAAAAGTGGTATTTATACAACGGGTTTTGTAACGAAACAACTCGTTAAGAAATAAGATTTAACAATATTAAGGGGGAAAAAATGATGACGAAAGTATACGCATCGATGGCAGGAAACGTTTGGAAGATTGTTGTAGGAGTAGGAGATACAGTAGAGGAAGAGCAGGATGTCGTCATTTTAGAATCTATGAAAATGGAAATTCCAATCATTTCAGAAGAAGCTGGCACGGTTATGAAAATTAATGTGCAAGAAGGCGATTTTGTAAATGAAGGAGATGTATTACTAGAAATTGAATAGGGAGATATAGGGGGAAGCGAATTGAAACTACCTAATTTTGCTGTCATTAAAGAAGTAGGACCACGTGATGGCTTACAGAACGAAAAAAAAATTGTTGGCACAAAAGATAAAGTAAAATGGATTCAACTACTTACAGAAGCAGGATTGTCGTATGTTGAAGTTTCCTCATTCGTTCACCCAAAATGGGTCCCAGCATTAGCGGATGCAAATGATGTGTTTTCTGAGCTGAAAAGGGATCCTAATGTTACATATGCTGCGCTTGTTCCAAATCAAAATGGTTTGGAACGAGCTTTTTTGCAAAATGTAGATGAGGTGAATGTTTTTTTATCAGCAAGTGAATCTCATAATAAAAGTAATATTAATAAATCAATTAAAGAAGCATTAGCTGTAATAGAAGATATAACAAAGCAGGCAACATTTGAAGGTAAAAAAGTAAGAGGCTATGTTTCAACTGTATTTGGATGTCCTTATGAAGGGGATATAAGTGTCACAGCAGTTGACGAATTATGTAATCAACTATTTTCATACGGCATTTATGAAGTTTCTCTTGGGGATACAATCGGTGTAGCGAATCCATTACAAGTAGAACAAGTATTAGAACATCTATTAAAGAAGTATGATGCTTCGCAGTTTGCCATGCATTTTCATAATACGTATGGAATGGCTCTAGCGAATGTAGTTAAATCATTAGAATACGGTATTAAAACGTTTGATAGTTCTTGTGGTGGACTCGGGGGCTGCCCTTATGCACCAGGAGCATCAGGTAATGTTGCTACTGATGACCTAGTACATATGCTCCATAAGTTAGGAGTCCAAACGAATATTGATGAAGAGAAGTTATTGAGAGCAAGTCAATTTATTCAAAGTAAATTAAATATCCAATTACCGAGTCATGTGTATAGAGCGCTTCAACATAAAACGATAAGTAGGTGAGAAGATGCTACAATTACAAAACATTTCAGTTGATTATGTAACACCTCACGTTGTAAAGATTTCGTTATATCGTGAAAGACAAGCAAACTCATTATCTTTAGCATTATTAGATGAATTACAAACTATATTAACTCAAATAAGTGAAGATTCAAACGTGCGTGTAGTTATTTTGACTGGTGCTGGTGAAAAAGCATTTTGTGCTGGTGCAGATTTAAAAGAGCGTGCCAATATGAATGAAGAACAAGTTCGCCATGCTGTTAGTATGATTCGCACTACTATGGAGATGGTTGAACAATTACCACAGCCAGTTATTGCTGCTATAAATGGAATCGCACTTGGTGGTGGTACGGAATTAAGTTTAGCTTGTGATTTTAGAATTGCTGCTGAATGTACAAGTCTTGGTCTTACTGAAACGACACTTGCAATTATACCAGGAGCAGGTGGTACACAGCGCTTACCGAGATTAATTGGAGTTGGTAGAGCGAAAGAATTAATTTATACAGGTAGACGTATTTCAGCGCAAGAAGCAAAAGAATATGGTTTAGTAGAATTTGTTGTACCAGCTAATTTACTTGAAGAGAAAGCGATTGAAATAGCAGAGAAAATTGCTAGTAATGGACCTATTGCTGTTCGATTAGCAAAAAAAGCGATTTCAAACGGTATTCAAGTTGATTTACATACCGGATTACAAATGGAAAAACAAGCGTATGAAGGTGTAATCCATACGAAAGATAGACTAGAAGGATTACAAGCATTCAAGGAAAAACGCACACCAACGTATAAGGGGGAGTAAATATGTTAGATCAAAAACAACAATCAAATACATTTGAAGAACGAGTTGAAACGATTAAACAAGGCGGCGCACCAAAATATCATGAACAAAATAAAGCAAAAGGAAAATTATTTGTTCGAGATCGTTTAGCGCTTCTATTTGATAATGGCGAATATGTAGAAGATGCATTATTTGCTAACTGTGAACAAACAGGCTTACCTGCGGACGGCGTTGTAACGGCAACGGGTAAAATACATGGTCGTACTGCGTGTGTAATGGCCAATGATTCTACTGTAAAAGCTGGATCGTGGGGATCACGCACAGTTGAAAAGATTTTACGTATTCAAGAAACAGCTGAAAAACTACGTGTTCCGTTATTTTATTTAGTCGACTCTGCTGGAGCACGTATTACAGATCAAGTAGAAATGTTCCCAGGGCGCCGTGGTGCAGGGAGAATCTTCTATAATCAAGTGAAATTATCAGGTAAAGTTCCTCAAGTATGCTTATTATTTGGACCTTCTGCAGCTGGTGGTGCCTATATTCCAGCCTTTTGCGACGTTGTAATGATGGTAGAAGGAAATGCATCTATGTATTTAGGATCTCCTCGTATGGCTGAGATGGTTATCGGTGAGAAGGTAACTTTAGAAGAAATGGGCGGAGCTCGTATGCATTGCTCTGTATCAGGATGCGGAGATGTTTTATGTAAGACAGAAGAAGATGCGATTACACAAGCAAGACAATACATTTCATATTTTCCAAATAACTACTTAGAAAAGACTCCATTGGTTACACCTCAAGAACCGAAACAATTCGATAAAACGTTAGAACAAATCATTCCAGAAAATCAAAATGCTCCTTTCAATATGAAAGATCTCATTAATAGAGTTATTGATGAAGGTTCATTCTATGAAGTAAAAAAATTATTTGCTCAAGAGCTAATTACAGGCTTAGCACGTATTGATGGTAAGCCAGTTGGTATTATTGCAAATCAGCCGCGTATGAAGGGCGGCGTATTATTCCATGATTCAGCTGATAAAGCTGCTAAGTTTATTAATTTATGCGACGCATATCATATTCCATTATTATTCCTTGCGGATGTACCAGGATTTATGATCGGTACAAAAGTAGAGCGTGCTGGTATTATTCGCCACGGTGCAAAAATGATTTCTGCAATGAGTGAAGCAACTGTACCGAAGATTTCTATCGTTGTTCGTAAAGCATATGGTGCTGGTTTATATGCGATGGCAGGTCCAGCATTTGAACCAGATTGCTGCCTGGCATTACCGACAGCCTCTATTGCGGTAATGGGTCCAGAAGCTGCGGTCAATGCTGTATATGCAAATAAAATTGCAGCTTTACCAGAAGAAGAGCGTGCTAGCTTTATTGCTGAAAAACGTGAAGAGTATAAGAAAGATATTGATATATACCACTTAGCATCAGAGATGGTGATTGATGGTATTGTTCATCCAAACAATTTACGTGAAGAGTTAAAAGGACGTTTCGAAATGTATATGAGTAAATATCAAGTATTCACGGATCGTAAACATCCTGTATATCCAGTTTAAAAGCCCTATTTAGGGCTTTCTTGCTCAAAAAGTTAAGGAGGGGAAAACATTGAAACAAGCAGTTTGGTTTCCAACAGAAGAGTACAAGGAAAAAACACGTTTATATAGTTGGATGAAATCATTGGGATATGAAGACTATGAAACTTTTTATAATAAATCTATTGAAGAAACAGCTTGGCTTTGGGGAGAGGCAGAAAAAGCAGTTGGCTATCAATGGATGAAACCTTATACAGAGGTGTTAGATTTAGAAAATGGTACACCGTTTGCACAGTGGTATAATGGCGGAACATGTAACGTTGTAGAATCAGCTTTATCCCGCTGGCTTGCGGATGAAGAGACAAGAATACAGCCAGCACTTCAGTACGAAGGAGAAAATGGAACTTCAAAATCATTTACATATGAAGAGCTTGATAACTGGGTAAGCCGTGTTGCCAATGGTTTGAAACACGCGGGTATTGAAAAAGGTGACCGTGTAACAATTTATATGCCGATGATTCCAGAAACAGTTGTTGCGATGCTAGCTGTAATGAAAATTGGAGCAATTATTTCACCAATATTCTCAGGCTTTGCGTCTGATGCAGTTATGACACGTGTGCAAGCGGCGGGTTCAAAAATGATTATTACTGCAGATGGATTTTCACGCCGCGGTAAAATTGTTTCTTTAAAAGATGAAGTAGATAAAGCTTGTGAACATTGCCCAACTGTTGAAAAAGTTGTTATCGTTCGTCATGCAGGAAATGATTTTACACCACATAACTATGACTTTTCGTGGAGTACGCTAGAAAAAGAAAAACCATTCATACATGCCGAGGAAATGCAAAGTGATGATCCATTAATGCTCATTTATACATCAGGAACGACTGGTAAGCCGAAAGGAACAGTACACACGCATGCAGGATTTCCTTTGAAAGCAGCTTTTGATGCAGGATTTGGAATGAATATTAAACAAGGTGATCGTGTATTATGGGTAACTGATATGGGTTGGATGATGGGGCCATTTTTATTATTCGGTTCACTCATTAATGGAGCAACGATGGTTATGTACGAAGGTGTTCCAGACTTCCCAGAAGCAGACCGGTTATGGGAGACAGTTGATAAATATGAAATTACTCATCTAGGTATTTCGCCAACGTTAATCCGAGCATTAATGGCAAAAGGTGATGAGTATGTCAATAAACATTCTTTAAAGAGTTTGGAAGTATTCGCATCAACAGGAGAACCTTGGAATCCTGATCCATGGATGTGGCTGTTTGAAACAGTTGGTAAAGGAAATGTTCCAATCTGTAACTACTCAGGTGGAACTGAAATCTCTGGTGGGATTTTCGGTAATGTTCTTATTAAACCAATCGCACCAATTAGTTTTAACGCATCTTTACCAGGAATGGCAGCTGTCGTACTGGATGATCAAGGTAAACCAATTCGAGATGAAGTCGGAGAATTATGCTTAGAGAAACCTTGGGTAGGTATGACGAAAAGCTTCTGGGAAGATGATGAACGTTACGTGAACACATATTGGTCACGTTTTGAAAATAAATGGGTCCACGGTGACTGGGTCATTTACGATGGTGAACAATATATCATCACAGGGCGTTCAGACGATACGTTAAATATTGCAGGTAAACGTATTGGACCTGCTGAATATGAATCTATTCTTGTGAAACATAACGATGTAATCGAAGCTGCTGCAATTGGTGTACCTGACGAAGTGAAAGGTGAAGTTTGTCATTGCTTTGCTGTATTACGAGAAGGGGTAATATTTACAGAAGATTTAAAGAAAGAATTAATGAGTTTAGTAAACTCACATATTGGCAAAGCGTTGTGTCCTAAAGACATCCACGTTGTAGAGGATTTACCGAAAACACGTAATTCTAAAGTAATGCGCCGTGTTATTAAAGCAGCTTATTTAGGAAAAGAATTAGGTGATTTGTCGTCACTTGTAAATCCTGAAGTAGTACCGTTTATTCAGGGGTTACAGTCTAGTAAATTATAAAATTAGAAAGGAGCTCTATATAAACAGAGCTCCTTTTTTATGTTAATAAAAAGAAAAAAAGTGAATTTGATGAAGAAGAAAAATTCTACTATTGGTGTTAAGTATGTTTTTTAGTTTTAATCAAAATACGATATTATGGAATGTCTATTCAATGGAGAAATACTAATTTACAACAACAAGGTGATGACAAAGCGCGACTACTTATATGCCGGTTTAAACCTTTACGTATTCATTGATAAAAAGCTGACTATACTCAGTCAGCTTTTTATATATTACATCCTAGTATTTATCTCGCTATTTGCCGGGCAGTAATGCCCCCACCTAAAAATTCAGCGAAAGCAAGGAAGTAGGTGAGGGATCAACTTTCCGGAAAAGCCCGATTGATTCCAAAAGACATATTTTTTTCTTTACGTTGACATTAAAAATATTACCAATTTTTTCTTTTACAATGGCAACAAATAAAGAAACATTTACAACGACACTTATTTCGTTTAAAACTCCAATCATCATCACGATGACACTTTTCTTCAGATTTCCACCAATCATCATTACAATGCTTTTTCTGAGAACTCCAATCATCATCACAATGATGCTTTTCTTTAGATTTCCACCAATCATCACAACAATGCTTTTTCTGAGAACTCCAGCAATCATTTTTCCAAGACATTCATTTCTACCTCCTTTCAATAGTGTTCATATTATTCTATGTTTTAATAAAAAAAATGGCTTGTTTATTAACCTACTATTTTATCTTTATATGATAGAGTGTTTTCTACTCGATATAGAGTTCATACAAACTATGCTAATTTTTAAGAGATAGTGGAGAGAACTACTACTAGTTATGGTGTTTTCCAATAAACATTTGTTGAAGAAAGCGTTCTGATTACATATAATATCTTATTTTCGAGTACGCTTTTTTAAATGTATATTTCACAATGAAAAATGGGAAATCCACAAATAAAGTCTATGTATATGTGAGTTAATGGGAAAATCTAGTGTGTTTTTAAGGGGCATCTTATTAAAAGAAAAAGATTTGTTTTAGAAAGTGGTGTCTAAACATTAAATGGAGTAGGACTAAATTCACGGCCGCTCATTAAACAAGATTTTAATTAGGAGAAGTCTGTTTTTATAATGAATAATGAAAAGAAGGTTTGGTACAATTATTTGTTTTTTTCTTTTTATGTGTTTGCCTCGTACCCTTTTAAGCTAGTGGACATACTTTACTAATAGAAAGGATTAGGGGGTGAGGTATTGGGTTCTCGATTTAATAATTGTAAAAAGAAGTGTACATGTAAACAAGATGATTGTTGGGAAGTATTCGAAGAGTGTAAAAAAGAACAGCATGAGAAATGTGATAATTCTTGTGTACAAGGAATTAGAGATGAACTTAAGAAATTAATTAATCGAACAGTTCAAATTAATACAGAGGGACGTACTTATGTAGGTACTGTTTCGTCTGTAAGTTGTGATGTAGTTAGGCTTGCGGCTATTCCTGGATCGGTTGGAGTAATTATTTCCATTTGTAAAATTGAAGCAATTTTCCCACCTGTTACAACGGTTACTGCTGACTTTGATTTTAATGGTATTGATGTAGCAAACAAAGCATAATTATGCTGCTTTTTTGTAAAGCCATTCACATGAATGGCTTTATTTTAATTTCATATAAAAGGAGAATATATTCTTTATATAGAAATAAGTTTGAGGTTATAAAGTATGATGTACGAAAGGAGCATGGAAGTGATTAAACTAAAAACCTTTAAAAAATCTGATTTTAAACAATTAATAAATTGGATTAATTCTGAAGAATTTCTAATACAATGGTCAGGAAATGCATTCACATTCCCTTTAGACGAACAGCAATTAGAGAAGTATATAGAAAGTGCAAATACACTCGCTTTCAAAGTGGTGGATGAAGAGACTTCAGACGTTATTGGTCATATTTCGCTTGGGCAAATAGATAATATTAATAAGTCCGCTAGAATTGGAAAAGTATTAGTTGGTAATACGAAGATGAGAGGACGTTCTATAGGAAAAAATATGATGAAAGCAGTACTTTATATTGCTTTTGACGAATTAAAACTACATAGAGTAACTCTTGGTGTGTATGATTTTAATATATCGGCCATTTCATGTTACGAAAAAATAGGGTTTGTAAAAGAAGGCTTATTAAGAGAGTCAAAAAGAGTAGGAGAAACGTATTGGAATTTATGGGAAATGAGTATGTTAGAATATGAATGGAAGAAGTAGCAACGATAGTAATTTATAATTATATTATGTTAACAAAAGGGGATTGGTGGGTATAGTGGATAATAAAACAAAAATAATCTCAATTGCAGCTGTTTCGGGGGAGAGCTAGTATGTTAAAACTAACAAAGAAACCATTTTTGAAAAAGGCCCACCTGCATTGTTTCTGAGGAATAAGAGGGTGAGCCATAATTAAACGAAACTGAATGAATCTGGAAAAATTGTAACTAAAGTATGCATCAATAATGTATTGAAAGGGATGAATAGTATCCTTTATAGATTATTCCATATATAGCAAAACTGGTTAGCTTCTGATTTAAGCGCTACTAAATGATTATTATTAATAGAGTTATTCGTATACATTCTGTTCTTTTGGATGTTAAGTACCGTATAATTCACATCGTTTCGTTCATTTGAAAATGTTGATTCATTTAATAGTGTAAGTGTCGAGTTAATGTTGTACTTATCAATTCGCTCTTTTTTTCCTTTGAAAAACAGTTTGATAAGATGTGGCTCATTATTAATGAATAAGCCAAGTTCAGGTGATGAACGGACGATTAAATCATCTGATTTCCAATGTGATTTACCTGGATCAAACCAAGAGATGTCTTTATTTTTAATGAATTTTTTGTATTGCTTTATGACATCAATGTAGTTTTGTTTTTTTTTCTGATCAACCGTTTGTACTAATGTTTCGAAATATTCAAAAGGTAGTCTGTTTTGATGAAATTTAATAACAGTTTCTCGTAATTGTTTCCAGTAATCAAAAGCTGGTTGATATTCAGGTTGGGATTTTAGATTTTTTATAAAGGTTGTTTTAGCTGTACTACCTTTCAGTGTGAAGTCTAAAAATTGTGTAAGCCCTACTTTAATTTCTGTCATATTATATCCCCTTCCAAACATTATTCATTTAATAATAGACGAAAAATCCGACATTTTTAAAGAAATGAGCTAGATGCTAGAAAATCCAATATCCATGCACAATAGATACGGGAAAGCCAATCCGTAAGTATAAATGATGGACCATTCAATTGAAGATAAATTAGGTAATAGGATTTTACCAGGTGATAGGTTATTAATATAATCAGATAGTGAGCTGATTTTAAAAGATAACAATATAGATTATTTAGCTTGGATTTGAGAAAAAAAGTACATGGGAATAAAGAGGGATATAGGGAAATGGGCCCTCATCAAAAAATATAAGTTGGTATCAGTATACCGTAGAGAATGAGTGTATAGAACATACAAGTAAAAGTATTGGCAAGCATACTTAAAATAAGCCGTATAAAAAGTTAATCATTGTGTGCTTTGATAATATAGCGTCAGCGAAATAAATAGTGTGAAGGAGAGCTATCTTAACAAGTGTTTCATGTAACGTTCATATACTTTAATTTTATTATTAATCAAACTTGAATATTATAGAAACGGATAATGAGGTATGGGTGGTGCTCTTTTTTATTGAATAAAATGGGTTGATTTTTCGGATTTTCATTACAATATAACAAATAAAATTTAAATTTTATTTGTTGTTAAGAAAAGGTGAGAAGAAAATAAAAAAAGAGGGCTAATGCCCTCTTTTCTTATTAATTTGGTAATTAATCACAGATTGGTATCCCAAGCACTCTTAGAGCTAATGCTACTTGAAGGGAAATCTCTAATCTAGCAATTTCAATACCAGCTACTGAAAGAACTAAAAAAGGTTGTCCGTTTACAAATACAACGCAACTATCCATAGTTAAACCTCCTTTCTAGTAATCTACTATAGTATATGAATAGAACTTTAAAGTGTAATAGTTAAATTGTTGGATTTAATAGAATTAATAGATTAACCCATTTAAACTAAACAAACGAATACAACGAAAGGAAACAGAGATGGATGTATGCCTCAAAAAACATAGGTTTTAAGACATGTAATCGTACATGAAATCCATCATATTGGTCAGCTATCTATATGGGCGAGGGAGTTAAACTTGCAACCAGTTTCAGCAAATTTGATTGGACGAGGATGATAGAATTAAAAACCGACTTGCATCTCAAGCGCAAGTCGGTTTTTATATATAAGAAGATTTCTTAATTGAAATCTTCGGATTTTTTCTGACGTATATGTAAAAACATTAAGGTGGTAATGATTAAGAAAATCATTATAGTTTGTATAATTAAGTTTTTAAACTGAAGCAATATTGTCCAAGATGTAAGGGTGTCTTTAAAAGCTTGGAGTGCAGAGTACGAGGAAGGATCAAAACCATACTGTAGCAACTTTTTTGTTTCAATAAATGAGATGTTTTCTTCATCTGCATCTAATATTACTGAAATTAGTCTAGTATCTCCTAGTTTTGCTGTACTGACAAAACTATAATTACCGTTAGTTGAAAAACTAGTTTGTAAGCCATCAACACCTTGAAGTTTAATGTTTTCATTAAGGGAATATATCATTTTATTCGTATTGAAAACCTGGGAATCTTTGAAGGTAAATTGGTAAGAGGTTAGTTTCGTAATATTCAATACATCTGGAAAATCTTTTACTAAGCGTGCAGCTAGTTTAGCTGCGTCTATTGCTGTTGTAGTTGATTGTTTATTTGTATCATGATTAATTCCAGTAGAGTTTAGAAATGGAGATGGTTGTAATAACTGTAGTTCTTTTGCTTTTTTATTCATTAATATTGTAAAGTTATCTTCAGTTCCAGCAATGTGTTCTGCTAGAGCGAGTGCAGAACGATTATTCCCTGCCAGTAGCAATGCATGAAGTAAATCACGAACCGTTGTTTTATCATTCGATGTTACTTGTATAGGGCTTGTTTCTACTCGGAAAACTTCGTTACTTATTTGTACGAAGTCATCTAACTGTATTTTTCTATCATTTAGTTGTTCCAATACGATATATTCCGTCATTAATTTAGATAAAGTAGCTGATTGTACTGGGGTTTCTTCATTTTTTTTATAAACAATTTCACCTGAATTAGCATTTATTAAAATAGCTGATTTAGCTTGAATAATCGGACCATTTACATAAAGATAAAAATATAAAACGATAAGTGCAGTAATGAAAAAAGATAATAATAAAATAGCGAATTTTTTTAAGAATTGCATAAGTGATCCTCCTATTATGACATCAATAATAGTATTGTAAAAAGGAATGCTTAATTAGGAAGAAAGAAAAGGTAAAGAATTTCTAAAGAATTATAAAGGATTATTAAATTTAGGGAAATAATAGAAAAAGTTCAATTTCTTATATGATAAGAAATTGAACTTTTTATTTGTAATATTAACATTTGTATGGAAGTAGTTTTACAGTGAATGTTGTTTTTTCGTCATCACTATATACTTCAATTGTTCCTTTATGCAACTCGACTATACTTTTTGCAATTGCTAATCCAAGTCCAGATCCACCAGTGTTTGTAGAGCGAGATTTCTCAACGCGGTAAAAACGTTCAAAAATATGAGGTAAATCCGTACTAGGAATAGGTTGTCCGTAATTTGTTATATCAATTGTAATCATATTATTGCTTTCATAAGCAGTAAGGTCAATATAGCGACCTTCGCTTCCATAAGCGATAGCGTTTATAATAAGATTTTCAAACACACGCACTAATTTGTCACCATCAGCTAATACCATAAGCTTTTGAGACGGGAAAGAAGGCCGACATTCTATATTAGCTTCTTGAACCTGTATGCGGAATTGAACAGTTAATTGTCCAAGTAACTCTACAATATCAATAGGAACAGAATACAAGCTTAATTCTTTATTTTGAACACGTGTATATTCGAACAAGTCATTCATTAATGCATTAAGACGAGTTACTTTATCGTAAATGACTTGAATATAGTATCGCAATTCCACTTCATCTCTATAATTATCATGATGGATTAAATTTACGTATCCAACTATAGAAGTAAGGGGGGTGCGTAAGTCATGTGATACATTTGTAATAAGTTCACTTTTTGCTTGTTCCGCTTGTCTTTCTTCATCAATGGAGACTTTTAATTGTTCAACAATTTCATTGACCCCGATTGCTAATTCTTCTAGATAATTATGATTTACAATAGAAACTTTATGATTGAAGTTTCCATTTGCAATATAACGAATTTCTTCTATCATTTTTTTTATACAAGTTTCATAATAAAGTTTTTTCTCGTGACGATAAAAAATGTAAAGATAGGATGAAAAAATAGAAAATAAAAACAAATAAGATACAATCATCATCCATAAAGACTCTTTAATCCCTTTATACTTTTCATAACCAAAAATTCGAATGAATTCTTTACCGAGTTCAGTTAGAGTAAGTGAACTCTCAATTACACTCGTAACGAGGCGATAAATAATTAGTTCAGTAATAGGAGTGAGTGTGATAGCTAATAAAAGCCAAAAAATAAGTTTCCATTTAGGAATATCTTTTAATATATCAAATGCTTCATTTCTCAATTTTATAGCCAACTCCCCAAACAGTATGAATCAATTTTTCTCCATTCATTACTGTTTCAAGTTTATCTCGTAAGTTGCTAATATGGACCATTACCGTCTTATTTGAACCATAACCATCTTCATTCCAAACGCGTTCGAAAATTTCTTCTGAACTAAATACTCTTCCTGTATTACTCGCAAGTAAATATAAAATATCGAATTCAATAGAGGTTAGTTTAATATACTCTCCATTTACTTTAACTGTATGATTATGTTTGTGTATTTCAACAGAGCGAATACGAATAATACCATCTTCATTCTTTTGCGAAGTAGCATTTTGGAAAGAGGATCTTCGTAATAAAGCTTTCACTCTAGCTACTAATTCTAATGGATTGAATGGTTTGATCATATAATCATCGGCACCTGTCATAAGGCCTAATATTTTATCCATATCTTCTGCTTTTGCACTAAGCATTAGAATTGGTACAGTATTATTTTCACGCACTTCCTGACAAACTTCTAATCCGTTTCGTTTTGGCATCATAATATCCAAAATCATAAGATCAACTTCATATGTAGAAACCTTTTGCAATGCTTCATCGCCATCATAAGCTTTATAAATGTTATAGCCTTCATTTCGCAAATAAACAGCAAGTAATTCAACAATTTCTTTATCATCATCAATAATTAATATATTTTTATTCATTGTGTAGTTCCTTTCCTTACAAATCATCAACATTACTATAATATCAAACATTTATGTACTTGTAGCGATGATTCTGTATAAAATTTCATGTAACGTATTAAAAAGGAGTAAAAAGATTAATAACGAATATAAAATAACAAGGATATTTAGATTCTACATTATAATGGAAGTTAGTTATAAGGGGGATTTTCTATGTTATGTAATGATATATATTTATTTACTCCAACTGGAAAAATAGACAATGATATTAAAGCTTTTCTACTAAAATATAATAAAGAGTTTACATATAAACATTCAATTCGTGTGGCAAATGAGGCAAAAAAGATTGCAGAAAAGTTTCACGTAGATAAAGAAAAAGCAGCAATTGCAGGATATTTACATGATATTAGTGGCATTTTTCCGAACGAGGAGCGGATTGCAGTTGCTGAAGAATTTGGGGTAGAAATAGTGGAAACAGAAAGAAAAATTCCTATGATTATTCATCAAAAATTATCGAGAGTAATCGCAAAAGAAATATTTAAAGTAGAAGATGAAGAAATTTTAAATGCAATTTGTTGCCATACAACGTTGCGTAAACATGCAACGAAGATGGATTTAGTATTATTTGTTGCAGATAAAATAGAATGGGATCAAAACGGGACACCACCATATTTAATAGAAATAAAAAAAGGATTGGAAAAATCTTTGGAAAAAGCAGCTTTTGTATATATTTCATATTTGTGGGAAAGGAAAGATACATTGAAAGTTATACATCCGTGGCTAGAAGAAGCATACTGGGATTTAAAAGGAATTTTACAGTAGAAAGGACAAGGAAATGCAATTAAAAGAATATATGAATCAAACATTTCCAGGAGTTACATTAGGACCCTACTTATATTCTCAGTGGGGAAATCATTTACATTTTGATTTCGGAAAAGATAAATATCAAATTGTAGAAGGAACCAACGATTTAAATATGGAATACTTTTCTCAACTATATACATATAATAAATTCTTATTTGAAGACATATTTTCAAAAGAAGATGTAGTGTTTGTAGTGACAAATGTTTATAGATTTAAAAAGGAAAACATAAAAACTCCACAGAAAATAAATGTATACAATAAATATATTAAGAAAAGAGATTTAAGATTTCATATAAGACAAGAAACGTTACCGTTTCTATTTGAAGATGAAGAAGCAGATTTATATTGTACATATCATTTTTCTTTAAAATGTCTTGCGGAAGATATTAAGTATGAATTGCTTATACAAGCTGCTAATCACGAGGATTTCTCTGCTCTGTATCCTCGATTTGGACGAAAAAAAGAAATTTCTTATCCAGATGTATTTCTCATAAATGCAACGAAAGATATTGTCATGTTTATGTGTGATGATAGAGGATGTGAAGTAATTGCGAAGAATAAAGAAATAATACGAGATTTATATAAGAAATACAAAGAATGGATTCCAGATTATGAACGAGAAAGTATAGATAACTTATTTAAATGACAATAGGGGAAGTGAAGCGTGTAATGAAACGTATTGCAATAGTATCTGCATGGGAACCAGAACTGACGTATTTGCATCAACATTATCCGAGTGAACGTGTTGAAAAAAGAGCAGCTTGGGAATTTCATTTTCATACTATTAATGAGCTGGAAATTATATCAGTTGTTACTGGTGTTGGTAAAGTAAGCTGCGCTAGTTGTGTACAATTGTTAATTAGTGAGTTTCAGCCAGATGAGTTGTTTATGACAGGAATATGCGGAAGTTTATCAAACAAGGTGAAAAACGGTCATATTGTAGTGGCACTAAACGCAATACAACACGATGTTACTGCAGCTGGCTCAGGGGAAGATGTTTTTAATTTATATAACGGTAGAACAGCACCTATTGAAACAACAAAATCACTTGTAAGAAGAATAAAAAAAATACGATCATATGATCCAATACATTTCGGTACATTTTTATCCGGAGATCAACGTATTCGTAGTTCAGAAATGAGATATTTACTCCATACCGTATATGGAGCATTGGCAGTTGATCAAGAAGTAGCAGCTTTCGCCTATGTATGCCAAATAAATAAAAAACCATTTCTATGTTTAAAAGCTGCTTCAGATCAAGCAAATGATAAAACGAAAGAAGAACAAAAAATCTTTAAAATGCTAGCATGCGAAAGAGCATGTGAGCATTTAATTGCTTTTTTGCGTGTTTATGAGATTAATGTAGTAAATAATAGATAGTTTGTTATAAAACAAATTAATAGTGGGTTATATGTAGGGAAATGTCCGTTCATTTCAAATTAAGAGCTGAAATTTATAATAGATGGAATATATTATATGGGTACATGTTGCGGTTAATACAAGCAATTGGAGGGCAATTTTATATGATTCAATATAAAAGATGTAGTGAAGTAAATATTGATTTAGTATATGAAGCTTTTAAAGATGGATTTTCCGATTATATTATTAAGATGGAAGTTTCAAAAGGTGATTTTATACACCGTTTTTTGGGACCAGAAGGTAATTTGCTAGAACATTCTTTTCTTGCTTTAGACGGTGACAAATCAGTTGGCGTAATATTAGGTGGTATAAAGGATTATGAAAGTATAAAGACTATGCGCTGTGGAACATTAGCGGTTCATCCTAATTACCGCGGTATTGGTGTCAGTCAAAAATTATTTGAACTGCATAAAGAAGAGGCGATTCAACATGGATGTAAGCAACTTTTTCTCGAAGTCATTGTAGGAAACGACCGAGCGATTCATTTTTATAATAAGTTGGGCTATGAAAAAGTGTACGATCTTTCTTATTATAATTTAAATGATTTGACTAAAATAATGAATAAAGATTGTAAGGATATTGAAGTAAAACAATTAGAATTTCCAACTTTTAAAGATGAAATTCAGAAATGGTTAAACTTCCATATAAATTGGCAAAATGATGTTGATTATATCGAAAAAACAAATAATGTATTTTATGGTGCATATGTCACTAATGACTTAAAAGGCTCTCTATGTGTAAATGAACAAGGTAAAATTAGTTTTATTTTCGTAGACAAAGATTATAGAAATATTGGTGTTGGGATGAAATTATTAGAAGTAGCAAGAGAAGAATTACATTTATCAAGTTTATCAATTGGGTTTCCTAACAATAATTTACTGGAGGGTTTTTTAAAGAAATGTAGATTTGAAAAGAATTCTTTAGCACAATATGAAATGTATTTATTACTCTAAGAGCGGAAAGATTTATTCTTTTTGCTTTTTATTTTGCTGTTATGTTGGTAAATGCTCCGTAACTATAATTTATAATGCGAGGGAGTTTGTTTATCCTTAAGTTATTTTTTTAATTGTCAATTTCATACTAATAATTTTCTTTGTATAATATTCTAATTTTATGTAGAATAGATACGATGGGAGGGGATGAAATGAATAATGGATTAAAGTTTAAGATTTTTGAATTGCATTG
>NZ_JBMOWC010000065.1:0-23802 GCF_049310765.1 Bacillus sp. PSXD-155
TGAAGTGACCCCCGAAAGTTAGACAGGTCGTTTCATTAGGCAGCCTCTAGGGTATGAGCCCGGTATTGTACTGGGCTCATACCCTTTAATTTTGCCTTAATTCTTTTATGATTATAGTATTCTATATACTTTGCTAATTCTTGTTTGAAATGTGTTATACTTTCAAATTCTTTTCGATACAGAAATTCCGATTTCATGATACCGAAGAAATTTTCAATAACGGCATTGTCATAACAGTTTCCTTTGCGAGACATACTTTGAGTTATGCCACAATTCTTAAGAGAATGACGGTATTGTTTCATTTGATAGTGCCAACCTTGATCAGAGTGAATGAGGAGTTTATCCGGATCGGTTACACAATAAAGGGCTTGGTCCAACATCGTTGAAACAAGGGAATAGGTCGGTCTGGAACTAATTGTATACGTGATAATTTCACCATTAAATAAATCCAACATTGGTGATAGGTATAACTTCTCCCCAAATAACTTAAACTCCGTAATATCTGTAACCCACTTTTCATTTGGTTTTTCAGCTTGGAAGTTGCGATTTAAAATATTTGGCGCAATTTTCCCAACTGTCCCTTTGTAAGAGCGATATTTTTTCATACGAACCAGACATTTTAACCCTAATTCTTTCATAAGGCGATATACTTTTTTATGATTTACTTTGTGTCCACGATTCATAAGTTCATCACGAATACGACGATAACCATAACACCCATCGTGTTCATTATAAATAGCTTGAATCAGTTCTTTTACCTCCGCATTTGGATCAGGACGATTAAAATGTTTCATCCAGTAATAGTACGTACTACGTGGAATGTTTGCGAGTTGAAGTAACTCCTTGATAGGAAATTCATGCCTTAACTCGTAGATTACTTGCGCTTTGTCTTGTTTGGTGATTTTTCTTTGTTTTGAACTAAGGCATTCAACTTTTTTAAATATGCATTTTCCATACGTAAACGCTCATTTTCCGCTTGTAAGGCTTCGATTGATCCTTCATCTACTGGTTTTATTTTTTTATCTTTCATGGTTGGATGCCCCTTTTTCTTTGATTGTAGGGCATCCAATCCTCCTGTTTCATAAGCTATTTTCCATTTCCGAAGTGTTTCATAAGACGGTATATTGAAAAGTGCCGCTGTTTCTCTGATAGATGTCCCGTGTTCATTCATATAATAAAGTACATCTAGTTTATACTGGGCTGGGTAGAATGTATAGCACTTTTCAAAGGCCTTTTCACCTGAAGACTCATATCGTCTAATCCACTCACGAAGTACGCTAGGGTTAACTCCTATAGATTTAGCAATTATTTTTCCACTTTCTGTACCATCTAAATATCGTTTCACCGCTTGGATTTTTTCTTTTGAAGAAAATTTAGCCATAAAAAATGCACCTCCAATTGTTAGACTGTGTCTAACAATTGGGGTGCACTTCAATCTGAAAGGTGGCTGTTTGTTAATAGATTGAATAAAAAGGACAAACTCTCCAACTTGAGAAGTTTGTCCAAAAATAGATATTTCATATGCCACTACTTTGACACTAAAATCAACAATAGTGAATTAGAATAATGAATTAATACTTGCTAAAACTGTAAGTACACCTACAATAATAACAAATACGTTGCTCATTTTCCCTTTGTATTTAGCTAGTACTGGTACTTTTTGAATCGCATACATCGGTAATAGACATAAGATAGCAGCAACTAAAGGACCGCTTAGAGAATCAATAAGTCCAAGAATACTTGGATTTGTATAAGCAACAAACCAGCATGATAATACAACAAAAGTAAGGATTATTGTCTTAATTGTTTTTTCTTCAATATCTTTTCCACGTGATTTACCGAACTTAATAATCATGTCACGCATTACTTCAAATGCTCCTATATAATGGCCAAGGAAAGACTTTGTAATAGCCACAAAAGCAATAATTGGAGCTGCAATAGTGATTACAGGCGAATTAAGCTCATTAGCAAGATATGAAAGGATTGATAAGTTTTGTTCTTTTGCCATTTTTATATCATCTGGAGTCAAGCTCAATGCGCTACTCCAAACGAAGAACATAACAACAGCGAATGTCATGATATAACAAACCTTTTGTATTTGCGCACATTTAGCATCAGTGGCTTCGATTCCATACGTAGCTCTCTGTTTCACAACAAATGATGAAATCATAGGTGAATGATTAAATGAGAATACGATGATTGGTAGAATCATCAATATCGTCCCAAAATAGCCTGTTCCTGTTGAAGCAGTTGAAACAGCTGAAAAACTAAGCATTGACGTATTCCACTGTGGAATTAAAGATATTGCGATAAAAAGTAGAGAAACTATGAAAGGATACACTAACATACTCATTACCTTTACAGTAATATCTTGACCAAAATTCAGTATAGCGATAAGACCAAGAACTAATACAAGTGATAAAATAGCCCTTGGAGGTTCTGGCATGTGCAATTGATGCACGATAAAACTACTTGCAGTGTTTGTAAGCGCAACCGAATACATTAGTACGATTGTATAAATTGAACCGAAATATACGATGTTAAAAATGATACTCGCTTTATTTCCGAAATACTCTCTAATTGTACCTGTGATCCCCTCATCAGCAGAATTAGAAGCGTATATCATTTTAGCAAGCGCCCTATGTGAGTAGTACATAACTGGATATGCAAGTAATGTAATTAGTAGTAAAGATAATAAACCACCTGAACCTGCATTAATCGGTAAAAAGAGCACCCCTGCTCCAATTGCAGTTCCAAATAGACTCAGTGCCCATGTAGTATCCTGCTTATGCCACTTTTTCGGATCTGCATATTGCTCATTTTTTAGTGCGGTATTTTCAGCTTGAACTTCTATTTTCTTTGCAGTATTCCCGTTCATATAATAACTCCCCCTTGTATCTATTCCTGCATCTCTCTTTGCATCTAACAAATATTCCCTTTTCGGAAAATGAATTCCTTACAAGTTGCCCCACATTGTATGTCCTTCATCATAATGAATCCAAATTGAAACATTCGCTAGTTAGCGTCCTAATATAATTGTTAGCGTTCACAAAAAAGTTTACTCATAATATCCGCTCTTTATATAAAGACCCCTTAAGAGAACAATATAGAATAGACTTCATAAATACGTTGCAACATTTCTAATAACAGTGTATTACTTTAATGGTTACTCTTTTTTACTTTTAACAGTAATTTTAGCTAAACCGGCCTCTCTTAATTTGCGAGGCATTTCTTTCTCAGTTCTATACATTACTTTAATAACTTCGGTAGCACTGATGATATTGCTTACACAAGCCACTGAAGCACATTACATACATTTCGCCTCTAATCACACACCTTTCTTACTAAGAATCGCATTTTTTATATTTTCTCCAGAGATAATAAAATTTCTCTCGACGCCCTCATTATAACGTGTATATTTATAAAATTAATATTTTTATATTTTCAGAAATATTAAAGTGAAATAATTTTATATGGATAATATTTTACAGTTAGCATGTAGCCATTGTTTTTATCGCTTAAAGCTGAATTAGTTAGTAAAAAAATACAATAATACATTGTCTTTCTAGGTGACTTATTATAAAGATACTTATATCCCCCTTTTATCAAAAAAATCATTTTAAATATAAAAGATATTCTAATAAATAATTAATGTAGGTAAAAAGAAAAAATTCCCAAAACAAAAAAACCAAATTTCAGGATATATATTATTAATATTGAATTCATATACACTTAAAAAAACTACACTGAGCAAAAAACAAAAAAGCTGCCCCATATGGACAGCTCATTTACATAATTATCGTTATCAGGAATACACAAACAAATCACTTCAATATCATCTTAATTGTAATTTGTTCGGCTCTTCTTCAGGAATATCTCTATGTTTGTAATGAATCGTTTTTAGATTCTTTCCTTTTATGCGAAAAGTAATTGTGTCCTCTCCATACGGCGGATTGTATGCACCCTCAAAAGTTTAAATTTTAAAATCCCTCATTAACTAGCTCTTTTATCGAGTTTAATTTTGAAGAAAGCTCGATAAACCATTCTTCATCTCCTGTTAATAATGCAAGATCTATAAGATAAAGGATTTGTTCCTTATTTATTACCTTTGATTCAGGGAGTTTGTTAACGTGTTTACTAAAGAGTAAAATCGCTTCGTTTATTGTGTACTCGCCGTCACGTTTCACAATACTAACTGTAACTATATCCTCCACATCATCAAGTGATACAATATAACCAACTATTAATTCACCTTCATTTGATATTCCACGAACCCAATCTCCTACTTTTAAAACATGATTATTATTTGACATCATACCGTTTCACCTTCTTATAAATATTTTTTGTGACGATAAAAAAGATATAAAAAAAAATTATACTGTAATATTTTTCATTACATTTAAGTGTTAAGAACTCACGGCTATATAATAATTAAGCCGCTTAACGCTCTTGATTGATAAGGTCAACAACTTCTTTCATTGTATAATTCTTTAAGTATTCACCTAGATGTTCTTCAGCACCTAAGAAAATAGCGAAAAGAACTTTTCGCATGTTCGAACCTACAACACACTGATTGTTTGATTCCGGACACTTCGGCTGCAAAGCACCTTCAGAGGTTATCTGATAAATATGCCAAAGATTAATTTCATCTAAATCGCGAGCGAAAATAAAACCTCCACCAGTTCCCTCTTTTGATTGTATAAATTTATGTTTTTTTAACAAACTTAGCACTTTACGAATACGTACTGGATGTACACCTGCACTTTCTGAAATAGCATTACTTGTTGACATCCGGTCTGGCTGTAAAGCTAAATAAGTTAAACTGTGAATGGCCAAGGTAAAGTCGCTGTTCATGATTTTCCTCCTACGATTAAAAATATTGTTTCTCATATATTAACATACTGTAGCCATAAATATTACAGATTGGTTAGAACGTTAAAACATGTGGAATACTTCTTGCCACAAAAAATTAATTCCCTTATATCCTATCCGGTCCCACCTATATCTGATAACTTCATTTAGCTTTTTAAGTTGGAAATAAAATTAAACACTCCACTGTTTCTTCACTTGTTCTTCTGCCAATTGTTTAATTTTTGTCCAAATCGTATCTTTGTTCACAATAACATTTGTTTGATAGTTTCTATTTTTATAATTAACTGTGACACATACTTCAATCATCACTTGTTTCCTCCTTTCAAAAAAATTTTCTGTAAGAAATATTATTTATTAATTAGCCAACCTTTGTAATTCAATGTTTAAAAATGTTCGGACGCTACGTGGTAAAAATTTACGAATTTCTTCTTCGTTAAAACCAATTTGCAATCTTTTTTCGTCCAGCATAATCGGGCGACGTAACATTAGTGGATGCTCAATTATTAATGTATAAAATTCATTTAGTGAGAGCTCATCAATATTTATATTTAAGTCCTGAAAAGTTTTGGATCTAGTTGAAATAATTTCAGTAGCCCCCTCTTCAGTTAAACGAAGAATCGATTTAAGCTCATCAACTGTCATAGAATTTGATACGATGTTTTTTTCAATATAATCAATTTGATGCTCTTCAAGCCATGCTTTCGCTTTTCGGCATGAAGCACAGCTTGCTGTTGTATATAGAATTACCATATTTAACTCACTCCTTTAATGTTCTTTATGAAACTTCTATTTTAAATATCAGTCATTTAAATGTATTAAAAAAAATTACAGTTCAGAATCAAATTCATGTCATGTTAGTTATTCAGCAATGTATCATTTATCTCTATTATTCATGCTACATTTTACAGACGTTAACAACTCACTTCCAAAAAGCTTACTGTAATTTTAAACCTTACAGTTCAATTAATCAAATGTTAAGTCTTGGAGTAATTAGTCATTTGTTTGTGTGAATTTCCCCATAGCGTTATTGAAGACACCAAAATAGGTTGAGGCAATACGTGCCCCAACCTATTTTTTATGCTTCATTATAACTTTTTGCAGTAATAACTGTTTCAAATTCAAAGGTTTCTGGGAGGTGATCAGCATAAGAATATTCAAAAGTTCGTCCATCCGTTAAATAGGCCACCTGTTCAACTCTCATTAGGAAATCTTGATTTGTTAAGTTCATAAACTGCTTTTCTTTATCATCTGGGCGAATTCCTTTGACCCTAACAACGGATGTTCCCACTTCAAGACCTAGTTTATTTTGAATGTGCGAGTAGATCGATTCCTCTAAAACAGAAACCTCAACACCTGGAATGACTGAAATAGGCATCCATGTATGCTCCATAATCGTTGGGATACTGTGAATGATACGGAGGCGAATGATTTTATATACAAAATCCCCTACTGAAATGCCCAATTTTTCAGCAATGATTTCCTCGGCTCCGACAATCGTAAACTCGATAATTTTACTTTCTACCTCGCTGCCATAAACAGCTTTCGTACCTGTTAAAGTTTGAATCATTCGTGCCTTTTCCTGTTGACGCCAATCTTGAACGACTGTTCCACTTCCGCGCCGGCGGATAATGTAACCGTCTCTTACTAATAGATCCAGCGCTTTTTTAATAGTAAGTGCTGAAACATCGAATTCTTCAGCAAGGACGGAGCTACTCGGAATTTTTTCGTTGATTTTATATTCACCGTCTAAAATTTGCTGTTTAATCTTTTGGTAAATGCCGAGGTATTTTACTTGTGTTGATCCGCTTGCCATTTCCATACCTCCTTTATACTGCAAACTCTCTTCTATTCATTCAAATGTAAAGCCTCAAGTTTGTAAACTGAAGGTGATGGGGCAGCAAATCCATTTTCTAAGATTTCAATATTCGTTACCGCTTCTTCATCTTTCACAAGTTTTGGTGCACCATTTACAATTGTGTCATACGCTGCATCGTAGAAACGACCGTAATCACCAAGCGGCGTTTTAATTTGTTTTTCAATCCAGTCACCATTTGCATTACGATACTTAGCAACTCCATAGTACATCGGTGAATCTTCACCAAATCCTGCACTCTCAGGCATAATACCCGCTTTCAAATCATTTTCCTGCTGATCTTCACCATATTTAATAAATGATCCATTTGTTCCATGGACGATAAAGCGTGGATAATCTTTCGCTACGACATGGTTTGTTTTCAGTTTAATTTTCAGCTGATTTCCGTAATGTAGACCAACATCGAAATAGTTATCAACCGCACCTTCCACTTCATTATTACGAATATCGTATGTTACCGTATCAGGACGGCCGAATAGTGAAATCATGCGGTCCATCATATGAATACCTAAACTGTAAAATGAACCTTCTTCTTTTGGAGCTTCATGAGTGATTGAACCAGGACGGAAATAATCAATATGTGATTCAATCTCAATAATATCACCAAGGAATCCTTGTTCCACAACTTGCTTCACAGCTAAGAAATCACCATCAAAACGACGGTTTTGGTAAGGCATAACGACTACGCCTTTCTCTCGTCCTAAAGCTAATAATTCTTTCGCATGTTCTACTGTATCACAAAATGGTTTTTCAACGATAACGGATTTTCCAGCAAGTATAACTTTTTTTGCTAATTCGTAATGCGTATGTGCTGGCGTACAGATCGTCACCACTTGAATTTCTTTGTCATTCAACAATTCATTCAAATCAGTAGTGAAACTAATACCTTTTTCCTCATACGGTGCCGCTAATTCTTCATTTATTTGACGTACAAAAATTGTTTTTACTTTTATATTATTACGTGTATTTACATAAGGTAAATGATAGCGGTTAGCTGATTTTCCAAACCCAATAAAGCCCATTGTTAATGTCATATTCTTCAACTTCCTTGCTCATAAATTTTCGTTTCTATATTTATTATATAGTTTAGTTATAAAAAATATATAGTTTTGATTTATAAGTTATATATTAAATAAAAAAATTCGGGTTAAAAAGGAGCATAACAAATATGGCACATACTACTACATCTATGGAAATTTTCGGTTCACCTGAACAAGTATGGCAATTAATCGGAGGGTTCAACTCCCTTCCAGACTGGTTACCTTATATACCTAGCAGTAAATTAACTGAAGGCGGTCGTGTACGTCATTTAGCTAATCCAGATGGCGATACAATTATAGAACGCTTAGAAGTATTCAATGAGAAAGAACGCTACTACACGTATTCAATCATGAATGCACCGTTCCCAGTCACTAATTATCTATCTACAATCCAGGTGAAAAAAGGTACTGAAAGTAATACATCGTTAGTAGAGTGGTCTGGTACGTTCACTCCTGTTGAAGCTAGTGACGAAGAGGCAATAAATCTGTTTCATGGTATTTACAGTGATGGATTGAAAGCATTGCAGCAAGCATTTCTAGATTGATTCATGTAATTGATTGAGACGAAAAAGTAAATTAACAGTCAAATATTCGATTTTTTAGTTAAATTCATTATGAAAGATAAACAAATACAAATTTCATGCCTGCTTGTTAATGACAAGAAATAAAAAATACTACCCCCAAATGGAAGGTAGTATTTTTTTATTAATCAGGAAAAACAATTAATCCCTCTTCTTTTTCCTCCTGTTTTAAATCTTCTTCTGGGAATGTTACAGTTGAATTTTTATCACCTGTTCTTTTTGTTTCTTCACCTGGAAATACGAAAATTGAATTTTCTTTTCCTTCATTTTTTTCTACGTTATCTGGAAATACCATAGGATCATTGATAGTCAAATCACTATGAAATCCAAGGTTAGACAAAATCGCTTTTAAATCTGGTAAAACCCCTATTTTATCAGATGATGGGTTATTAGACTTTGTGCCTGTATTAGGATTACTTAAAATTGCTCTCAATTCTTTTGATGTATATGCCTTACCTAAATGTTCTTTAGCAATCCCTTGAATCGATACAGCAGCCCCAGCAATTATAGGCGAAGCGCTAGAAGTACCACGGAAATTAGAAGTATAACGATTAATTATGTTCTGATCTGTAACTTTTTGTCCTTTACTATTTTGATTTTGATATGTATCTAATGTATCAACATACTCTCCCCAACCATATACATCAATTCTACTACCATAGTTAGAGAAAGCTAAACGTTTATGAGGAACTCTTGCAGTAGATGCTCCAACTATAATAGCTCCTGAATCTTTAAAGTCTGGACTATTTCGATTTAAAATCTGCTTACCATTACGGTCTTTAAATTCATCTAAATCAATCCCACCATTACCAGCTGCTTCTACAATAATAATGCCTTTATCTGTACCTTTGCGAATTGCGTTAAATATACTCGGGTATACTTCTACTGGTAAAGGGTCATCTCCATATCCATCATATTTAAAGGATTCTTCTATTAATAAAACATCTCCAGCCTGTAAAGAATCTACGGCACTTAAAATAGCATCTCTTACATCGATTCTCCCATTATCTCGGATCACTGAAATTACTTTTGCCTTTGCTTTTGGTGCAATCCCAATGTTCCCAATCCCATTGTCAGCTGCAGAAACAACACCTAGAACTGAAGTACCGTGAGAAAGATCATTACTCATTTTTCCAGACATAAATTCAATATTTTGACCGACTAAATCTTCATGATTTAATAACCAGCCTTCTTCCAAATCTACAAAAGTTGCTCCCTGGCCATTTCCTCCTTTAATTCCCCAAGCATAAGGAGCATTAATTCCTAAAGGTGCCTCTTCAAGATATCCCTGTCTTGAAAATCTAGGTTCATCATAAGGATTGACTGATAATACAGGCAATCTCGAGCCAGTTGTTGTGTTTATACTCTTATTAGAACGAACTTGTATTTTACTAGAATCGTCATTAGCAGCATATACTGTATTTGTTACAAATGTCGTACCTACCCCAGCAAAAGTTGTAATTGCAAGTGATGATATTAACATACCTTTAAAATTTTTCATTTTTCCACCTCTAGTTTTCTATTAGAAATAACATATTTAATAATGTGTATGAACTGAAAAGCATTTTATCTTATTATAAAAATTAATAGATTTTTATAGCTTTTTGATTTACATAAAAACTCCCTTCATTCTTGTAATTCAATGTGGACATTTCAAAATAATAAACTTACTGTAACTATTATAGTTACACCTTTATTGATTTTCAACTACGAAATATAAATTTTTAAAAATAAATTTATATTACTTTAAAACAGCACTAGCCTTTTACCCACATAAAGTGAAACTTTAATCAGTGGTTTTTTTGTTCATCCCCCACTGATTATTAGCCCTCACCAATCGGGCATTTACGGGCAGTTAATGCGGGATAAAAATGCAAAATATCTGTCCAAATTACAGCAATCAATAAGTTTATGGACTACGAAAGAAATACGAAAAAGCAAAGCACTAAGTGCTTTGCTCCTTATAAAATCCCTTTTAACTTTTCACCAATTAACTTCGCTACATACTCATAACCTTCTGGCCCAAAGTGTAATCCATCTTTTTCATCATTTTCTACAAATCTTTTATAATCCCGTTCTTGAATCATTTCAGCGAATACGTTTAGAAAATAACTTCCTGTTTCCCTCGCCACTTTCTCCACCACGTCTGCATACTGACAGAGCACTTCATTTGTTCTATTGTGCTGCCTCTCTTCATCAACTGGTGCAGGACTAATCAGTAGTACTTTATCTGATGAAACTTGGTTCACAATCTTCTCTAAGTTTTCTTTATATGCTTGTAATGACACTTGAGAAAAAGAAACTGCATCATTCGTACCAAGAAAAACTGTTACGAAATCTGGTTTATATGATATTACATCTTCTTCAATCCTATTTAACGCATCGAATGTATTATCACCTGGAACACCTGCATTCACTACTATCCAATTCGGAAACATCTCTTGCAAAAGTGGTGTTAATCTCGGCATTCCATCAAAAAATGTTTCATCAGCTGTAATACTATCTCCAAAACATACTAACGTTTTCATTAAGCTACTCTCCTTTTACGTATGAAACAACTTTCCTTCTATTGCTTTTATATATCTTTCAGCAGAACGTTCAACTGCCTCATTTGCATTTTCTTTTACTACTCGATGAAAAGCGTTGTATAAACGATTAAACTGTAACGGCTTCACTCGATTCACCATTTCTTCCACTTTTCTCGCTGGTAGTGGAATTAAGTTTGGATAGCTGTACATGAAGCTTACCCATCGTTCATCCGCTACGACTTGAATAATATCACCTGTTAACAAAATCCCTTTTCCGTCATTACCTTCTTCCCAATGTAAGACAGATCCACCTTTAAAATGTCCCCCTAAACGATGAATGACTAATCCATCAGCTAATTGTAAAGACTCACCAGACCAATAAATAATACGACTACTCGGACGCATCACCCACTCTTTATCATCTTCATGTATATAAATTGGTACATCAAATGTCTCTGCCCATTCTACTTGCGTTGAATAATAATGAGGATGAGACAATGCAATCGCATCTAATCCGCCAAGCTCTTTTATTTTCGTAATTGTCGTTTCATCTAAATACGTAATACAGTCCCACAGTAAACGATATGACTCTGTTTTCACTACAAATGCCGTTTGACCGATCGCAAATCCTGGTTTTGTCGTAATACTATAAAGTCCATTTTCCTCTTTTATTATTTCATTTTTATATGTATCATCTGTTTGCAAATTTTCTAAAGTCGTCCAAGACTGCCCTTTCGGATTCACATACTGCCTTTCTTCATCACAAATATGACAACTCACCGGTTCTTCTACACTCGCTGCATACTGCACGCCACACGTTGTACAAACGAAATTTTTCATAATAATTTCCCCTATCCCTATATTTTTATTAAGCTGATTTTTGTTGATAATGATCTGCTTTTTTATTTTCAATTAATAAACTTATAAAAGTAAGTAAATAGACAACTGTAACCGATAATGGAATTACAGTAAATCCTTTTTCGCTTCTGCAACATTCATCTCACTATCTCCCCAAAAATATTTGTACTATAAAGTCACCTCAACCTCACCCATCCAATAACGCCAAGCTTCTAAATAATCTTCTAAATCTTTCGGGTGGTGCCGTAAACATGTATCTATACGCAAATATAATCCTATGACTATTTCTTCATATAAATCACGGTCATTTTTATGAAATACACATTGTTTCATCGCATAACCAATCGTTTCTTTTGTTAAATCTTCCGGAGTTGAACAGAACGCATAAATTAAATCATATATAGGATCTCCTAACACTGGTAAAGGATCAATTACACCGTGCAGTTTATTCTCTTGAAATATAAAATTATGAAATCCAAGATCACCATGCAATAAAAATGGCTGATTTATTCCAGTCCCCCTACTTGGATATTTGCTAACTTAAAAACCGTTCTATACTCTTCCTCATTTATGTAACGTCTTACATTTTCATGAGCTTCCATCACATTTGTCGTTAAAAATTCATTCCAAGATTGAACTAGGTTTTCTTTCCATCCCCAGCCATCAACCTCTGTAGCTACTTCATACTCATTGATAACTTCTTTTACAAGTTTACAAAGAACACTCCGTTTATAGCCTAGTTTGCAAGAAGTTGTGCCCTCAAGGAATGAGTAAACAATATAGCGATTTAAAGGTTCCTTATATAAAAGCTTTGGAAATAATTCGTCCTTTTTATAAAACTGAAGAAAATAAACTTCTTCACGTATGACATCCGATTCATTCAACTTTACAACGTATTGTTCATCTAACAAATATATAGTACTTGCCGTTCCCCCGTTTAATGCTTTTACGCTATTTGGATAATGTGAAATAACTTTTTCCTTAACTAGTTGTGCAGTGATTATTGAAATGTCCATTCTATCACCCTTTAATTCGGAAAATTCCCTTAATTCAAAAGACAACTTTACTATTATTTGACAAACGCAAGGGAAATCCTCCCAACCATCCTAATATAACAAACAACAATTTTATTTTATTACAATGGCTTTCTTCAATATCTCATTTATGATAACGTGATTTTATCACTCTAAATGCTCTTCATATACTCTAATAATTTCTATTGCAGGGTCTATGTCTTGTAATTTATGAGCCAAACTTTCTACACCAAACACTTCTGTAAACGTATGACTGCCTACAATTAAATTAATCCCTTTAAATTTCGCATGTTGCACTGTATATAATGTTTTTTCACCTGTTATGTACGTGTCACACCCTTTTTCTAATGCACGTTCAATCAAATTTGTATTGTTTCCTGCACCGGTTAAAATCGCAATCCGTTTTACTGGTTTATCGTGATTTCTCCAGCTCTTCACTTTCTCTTCCATTTTTTCTTCAAGTTTTCCAACTAAGTTTGAAAAAGGAATCGCTTCTTTATATTCTCCTATTCCCGGTAGTTCTTCTTCCTCATACGTGGAATATTCCAGTATTGTATCTATCCCAATTCCGTTAAATAACGATGTACACGTGCCAAACTTTACAAAATCTAACGGCAAATGAACCCAAAAATGATTCATTTCATATTGCTTCAATTTCTCAATACAAGCCTCTTCCATACCAAATAAAAAACTCCACGGCGCATGATGTGTAACTATCATATCGACTCCATTTCTATACGCTTCTTCAATAGTTTCTAACGTTAAATTTGTTGTGTAACCGATTTTGTGAAATTCATCTTTACTTATATGAGTAAAACCATATTCATCATCGCCGTATTTATGAAGATGCTCTCCAAATAGTAATGTTATATGTTCGTTAAACTGCTTTATATTCATTTTATTTCTCCTTTCATTTACTTTTATATTTCAAAAATAAGGAAATACTAAATAAAAACGTTACATACATATAGGAGGACACCATGAAACCTGAATTTTTAAAAGCTGTACATGATGCCATTGGAAACGTCGAACATATTCATATAGAAGAAAGCGGTGCTGACAGCTTACTTATCCATCATGATGATGCACAGCAATTACAACAAGTCGCTAAAACGCTAGAAAATAACAATTTTCGCTCTGCTTTAAGAACAACTGGAGATGCTTCGTATATTGAAGTGTTGAACAGATAATGAAAGTCCGGATGTATGCCGGGCTTTCTTTTTTATATTAAAACTTCAAACTCTTTCACATACACCGCTGTTCCAGCAATATCTATTTGTAACTTTTCGTTTTCTATCCCTTTCGTTACATAAACAGTTACACGACCATCTTTATTTATTTCCTGTCCTTGCTCAACGATTAAGTCCAATTCATGTTCAAAATCTTTCTCTAAATACTCCGCATAATACGCTCCCATTACACCTGAAGCTGTTCCTGTCACTGGATCTTCAATCGTCCCAGCATAAGCTGACGAGAAATGACGGCCATGCATTTGTGCTAGTTCATCATAAGTTTCTAGACAAATTGGGTGAATAGAAGCATTAGGTATTTCTCTTAATACTGACGGAAATGCAGCATTATTAGGTTTCATTCTCTCACACGCATCTAGATTTTTAATCGGCACAATTACAGTCCAGTTTCCTGTACTTCCATATACTATCGGTAAACTTACATCTAAATCATTTACTTCTAAACCAATACTATGAGCTAATTCTTCTTTTGAACCTGCAAAATCTTTAAACTGAGGTGCTGTCTGCCTCATTTTAATAAAGGTTTCTCCATTTTCATTTACACCTATTTGTATTGGTAAAATCCCTGCCTTCGTTTCAATCGTAAGGTTACTTTTCTCTTCTAATAAACCTTTTTCGCGCAAGGCATATATCGTCCCTACTGTCCCATGACCACATAAATCCATTTCAAAACCAGGTGTAAAATAGCGCATTCTTATATCTCCTACTTCTGAGGAAAGAACAAAAGTTGTTTCGTTATATCCAACTTTTTCAGCAATAATTTGCATTTCCTCTTCCGTTAATCCATCTGCTTCTAATACAATACCTGCTGGATTTCCCTTATTTGGTTTATTCGTAAATGCGTCGTAATGAAATACGTTTATAGTCTTCATTTTCTTTTCCCCTTATTTGTCCATTTCTTTATTTTTATAATAAATAAGAAAATCCATCCACTTACCATTCTCTAATGAAAACGCCTCTCTCTTGCATTCAAATGAAAAGCCTGTTCTTTCCGCAAGACGTACTGATGGCTCATTATCAACACGTATATGTAATTCGATTCTATGAAAATCAAGGCAACTAAAAAATAACGGTAGCGCAGCTTTCACACTTTCAACACCATATCCATTTCTCCAATATTGATTATGTATGGAGTATCCCATCATCGCCCATTGATAGTCCATACGTAAAATTTTAATCAGCTCTAGCTTACCAATATTAGCTCCGTCTTCTTTACGAAAAATACCTAATACATACATCTCATCTCGATGTGCTGCTTCATCAAAGCCTCTTATCCATTCCGTGAACCATTCTTTTGTTGATGATGCCATAACTTGATAACCATCGTCATATTTATACTGCGATGGTAACCTCTTATTAAATCCATCTAACCAACTTTCATAATCATCATTTTGGAACGGACGGATCATCAGTCTCTCTGTCTCTACCTGTAATAGCGGCAGCTTCATTTACATCTCTTCCCTTAATCAATATTTGAATATTCTTTATTATCTTACACAAAATACAAAATCTAGTAAATTATTATGTTTTTGATAAACAAGGACCTGTTAAACTACAATATTGATTTTTGAGAAATACAAAAAGGAAACCCTGTTCTGAAGGGTTTCCTTTTGTCATCATACTATCAATCTTATCTGTAATTTAAAACCTTGTATTCTGTCTTTAATATTCCATACACATCAACATCTTCATATGTATTTAATAAAAGTCTATTCTGTCTTAATGTGCCTTCTTTACGTAAGCCTGACTTCTCTAACACCTTAATTGATGATCGATTTCTAGAAAGGGCAGATGCCCAAATTTTGTTTAAACCTAATTCGATAAAGCCAAAATGAATCATCCTGTTTACAGCCTCAGTTGCAAAACCCTTCCCCCAATAATTCTTACCAATCCAATAACCAAGTTCACCTCTATTGTTACCCTTGTCAATTCTTAGTGTAATTGTACCTACAATTTCTCTTGATTCTTTAGAGACAATTCCTAAAGGATATTCGATTCCTTTCCTTATAAGTTCTGGTTGCATATCAACCCAATCTTGCGCGAACTCTAATTTATATGGATGCGGAAGCCCAAGAATATTAGCTAATTCCTTGTCATTAGCTAACTCTTTAATTCTAAACACATCATCATTAGTAAAAGGTTCTATACATAAATGCTCAGTTTCTAATTTTATAGTCATAGTTTTTCCCCCTAGTACTGAAATTAGTTAGCTCCCTTTATTTTCAATATTACACTAAAAAACACAAAAAGTTTTGAATTTTTACAATATCAACCAACAGAACCCTAAACAAAAAATCCAGTTATGCTTTATACATAACTGGATTCCTCATCATTTAATCGTTTTTATTTTACAAGTACATTTTCTCTTAATTCCCTTTTCAACACTTTCCCTAAAGCATTTTTCGGTAATTTGTTCATAAATACAACTTTGGGTATTTTATAACTTGCTAGTTTTTCTTTACAATGCTGTATAATTTCTTCTTCCGTTAAAGACGTTTGCATATCTTTTACAATGTACGCTGTCGGAACCTCACCCCAAAAATCATCCGGAACTCCAACTACTGCAACTTCTAAAACACCATGTATTTCATGAATAACATCTTCTACTTGATCTGGATATACATTGTCACCACCGCGTATAATAACGTCTTTATATCTTCCCATAATATGCAGGAATCCATCATCATCTATCATGCCAGCATCACCCATGTTAAACCAGTTATCTTTTACTACCTTCTTTGTCGCCTTTTCATTATTCCAATACCCTTTAAACATGTATGGACTTTTCACATGAATCTCTCCAACTTCATTTGTTGTTAATTCATGTCCTGTTTCCGGATGAACAATTTTCACCTCTACATTTTTTAAGGTCTTTCCTACAGAAGACATCTTTTCTTTTCCCATCATTGGATGCCATGAGGTTACAACCCAACCTTCTGTACTACCATAGCCTTGCACCATATATATGCCTTTTTCCATATATTTTTGAATGAGTGTTTCTGGCACTTTTGTACCACCGCTTTGTGCTACTTTAAAGGTTGAAATGTTACGTTCTTTTTTATTTAGTTCATCAAGCATGTAACTATAAACGGCTGGGAAAGCAAGCATCGTAGTAATTTTCTCTTCTTCAATCTTATCCCAAATAAGAGCAGGATTCGAATCAGCTAAGAAAATCATCGTAACGCCATGATAAATACAATTTAAAATAGAAAGCACGCCACTCATATGAAACAATGGATGCACAGATAAAAAGCGTTCACCTGCTGGGATTTCTCTTTGTCCCGCAATTTCAGCAAAATAGTGATGTAAGTTTTTATGTCCAATTACACATGCTTTCGCCTGTCCAGTCGTTCCTGAAGTAAATAAGTAAATGGCATCATTTTCTTCATGAACTTCTACGTTCGGTTCTGTCGTTGTCTGTTTTTGCAACTCTAATTCAAATGAACCAAAGCCTTCTTTTGTCGTTTGAATTACATAAGGAATTTCTTTAACAGCATCAACATTTAATAACACTTCACTAAATTCTTCATCAATAACTAACACTTTTAATTTCGCTTCTTTTACAATCGTTTCTAATTCATATACAGTAAGCTGATGATTTAGCGGAATAAATACCGCTCCAATTTTTAAACTTGCCATCATAACGCTTGGAAATGGGTGATTATTTTTGCATAGTATTCCTATACGATCTCCTCTTTGCACACCATTATGTAACAAATAATGTGCAAGCTGATTTACTCGTTCATTATATCGCTGAAACGAATATCTTTTCTTTCCCCCTACAAGCGCTTCCAAATTTGGTGATTGCATTGCTCTTTTTTGTAGTAATTTTTGCATCGTTCTCAAGTAAAACTCCCCTTTATATATGTTAGGTTTTTTATTTTATCAGATTAACTATTAATTTACTAAAGATTACACTTAGTGAATATAAGAAGAATATAAAATAGCCATTTACTTCACAAGTAAATAGCTATTTTTCATTATATATTAGAATACTTCTTGTTCATCACATATTGCACATACTCAGGTGCACTTTTATCAATCTCTTCATCACTTAGTTTATATTCTGCACCATATAAATAAAAGGAAGGTATAAATTCCATACCTGTATATAAGCATGTAGCTTGGAATGGTTTCGTCAACTCATCCATTGTAATCCCACTATTTTCATAGTCCTTTTCTAATCCCCCTATAGAAATAGCTACACCAAATTCTTTCCCCTTCACTTTATCTCCTTGTGATCCGTACGCAAATCCATATGTTAATACATCATCAAACCATTTTTTTAATAATGGTGGTGTGCTGTACCAGTAAAGCGGAAATTGAAATATATATCTGTCATGTTCTACTAATAACTTTTGCTCTTCTTCAATATTAAACTCCCAATTTGGTGCCACTTTATATAATTCATGCACCGTTATTTCATCCGAATGTTTTTCAAGTTCTTCAATCCATCTTTTATTAATTTTTGATTTTTCAATATGAGGGTGTGCTACAATTACAAGTGTTCTCATCATCTTCCATCCCCTTTTTTAATTATTCAATCCTTTACGTATTAGTATGAATGAGTTACATATAATTGAAAAGTACGTACTTTCAGGTACTATAGGAACCTTGAAGTACCTTTGGAGGTGTTATATGAATCAAAATGATAATTGCCCAATTGCAACGACACTCGATGTAATCGGCGGAAAATGGAAAGTTTATATTTTATGTGTGTTGATGGATGGAAAAATGCGAACAAATGAAATCCGACGGGAAATCCCAAACATTACGCAAAAAGTTCTTACACAACAACTTCGGCAACTTGAAGCTGATGGGATTATCCATCGTACTGTATATCAAGAAGTACCACCAAAGGTTGAATACACAATAAGTGAATATGGGAAATCTTTAATGCAAATTATGGATGAACTATGTGAATGGGGAAAAGATCATCAAATGAAAAGATTACATGACTAAAAGAACACTACCGTCTTTATTAAATGTGATACATTCATATTAGTAGTTCAATATTTCTATTGAAATGTTATAGTAGAGGGACTCCAACAACTCGTAATTTAGAACCTCAAATCTTTCAGAAGTAAAAAACAATGACATTCATCTATAAATGCTCTTTATAACAAAAGTATCCTATACTTTTTATTAATTGAACCGCATCCTAGTTGTTAGACATATAGTCAACAATTTGAGATGTGGTTTTATTAGTCGGATAACAGCTCTCATCAACTTTAAAAATCATGACTGCAGACAAAATACTTTGCAAAGAGTTCCTGTACAAGGTGATTTTTCACATAGACTTACCAAATAGCATTTTTATCAAAAACTTCTCACATTTAAATTGGACAAGCATATTTTATTATATGGGGACTCCCTACTCATAGAAAACTACCTTTCTATTCTAAGAGCACGCATATTTGTGTGCTCTTAAATTATTTACAAAAAAATAAAGAGTTTATTAATTTTCTTAATTCACTATCGGAAAAGTACCCATAATAATATCTTTATATTTATCTATTGTTTTTTGATTTTTATAAAACTATATTATTTTGGAGTTGGTTAATACGTTACAAAAAACTGACCGTGTAATCATTATGGTCCCTCCATTTTCACAAGCGTTTGTTACATTTTACTCGTCATCAGGAGAACTTCTTTCATCACAAGTCTTATCTAATACCTCTCCACATCCTGTATCGATGTATGCACTTACTGAAATTGAAAGCGAATTATTTGAAGTCGAGTTAAAACCACTACTACTTCATTAAAACTACGAATAGCGGAAAGACCTTTACAACTCCCACATGGAACTAGAGCAGTAGCATTTTTAGCAAAAATAGCACAAGCAGAAGAAGCTGCAGCCTTTAATGCAAACGCCATTACATATCAATGCTACCCAATGGCTACTGCTGCACACACGCTATATAGCTTTAACTCCACACTTACTATGTAGACTTTTCCTAGGAACTCCATTTTAGTTTCCAAGGAAACCAAAATGGAGTATAATTATATATGTACAATAGATAGCATTTATAAATCTATTTACAATTTTTCACATTAGCTCTTAAACAATTAAATAATTGGAGGGCATGATATGGACAATTATTATGATGTAGCGGTAGTTGGTGGTGGTCCAGTTGGACTTATGGCAGCATGTGAATTAGCTATCCAAGGCGTAAAAGTTGTTATTTTAGAGAGAAGATTAGACCGGGTACGAAATTCTAGAGCACTCACACTACACCCCCGTTCCTTAGAATTGATGGCTATGAGAGGTATTGCAGATCGATTTTTAGCTAGAGGCAAGAAATTAAATACAAGTCATTTTGCTGCCTTAGATACAAGATTAAACTTTAAAAATTTAAATACTGATTTTCCGTATACACTTTTTATTCCCCAATCTATTACAGAAGAAATATTAGAAAAACGTGCTTTAGAATTAGGTGTAGTCATTAAACGCGGGCATACTCTGAAAGACTTAAAACAATATGAAACATTCGTACAACTAGAAATAAAACAAAGAGAAACAATATATAAAATAGAAGTTCCATATGTAATAGGGGCTGATGGAGCAAGAAGTATAGTTCGTGAATTATCAAATATACCGTTTAATGGAACAAACACAACAACTACTGCTATATTAGGTGATGTTATTTTAGAAGATATACCAGATACTCCATTTTTATCTACTTCTAATATAAATGGGATATTAATGATGGTACCTATTACACCTGATGTATTTCGTTTTGCAATTGTTGATCCTAAGAATCAGACAATACCTGTTCATGTTGCTGTTACAGAAAAAGAGTTTATAGATAGTATTTATAGTATTACAGGTGAACATCTTCAAATTAAGAGCACAATATGGCTTTCTCGTTTTGGCAATGCAACCAAACTAGCAAATACTTATCAACATAAGCGTGTATTCTTAGCAGGGGATGCAGCACATATTCATTTCCCTGCTGGAGGACAAGGTTTGAATGTAGGTCTACAAGATGCTTTTAATATTGGCTGGAAATTAGGACTCGCAATAAAACAAAAAAAATATGAAAGCCTATTAGAAAGTTATCATATTGAAAGGCATGCTGTGGGAAAACAATTTTTCAAGGAAGTACAAGCGCAAGAACAATTAATGATAAACTTTTCAAATGCAGGAATGGAATTAAGGGGTTTATTTTCGCACTTACTTACATATCCCGAGATAAATCACGATTTATCTGAAAGAGTAAGTGGCTTAGGGATAATGTATTCGTCGATGCACGATACAGAAAGGCATCCATTGATAGGAAAAAGATGTACAAATCTCACTATTTCTTCTCTAAATAAGAAAAGTTATAAACTCTTTGAATTAATGCAGGATGGTAAATTTATCTTATTAATACACCCTTCTTATATAGATAAGATAAATAAAATAAATATTGATTCACACATAAAGGTGATAGTAGGAGAAATACAAGATTCCAAGTTAAAAAATGTAGATACCGTTTTGATTCGACCAGATGGTCACATAGCCGACATTGAGTATAACAAGGTAGATAACTGCGAATAGTCCAGAAAAATGATTATCAATCGTATTAGTGATACAAGATAAATTCACTTTTATAAAACGAAAAGAATCCTATTTATTTAGGACTCTCTTCGTTTTGCTCATCTCACTATTTATAAAAACATATCTACAAGGGAAGAAACACTACATTTACAGTTAACTATAAAATCCCGTTCCAAAGGACTACCCAAAACTTCCCACCTACATACTCTCATGATCAAAAATATTTGTCTCTATTTCATATAAAGTATGATAAGCATCCATAAAGATAAAGCACAAAAGATAGCAAGCACTATACGAGTAGATAGTACCCTTACTTCAAAATCGGTTTTCTTGGATGGTTCAGGATATGCAATTACATAAATCCCTTTTAATAGTGCAAGCCATGCAATAAGTGTAATGAGTCCCTGCCAATTAAGTGTCCAAACATTATGTAGGATAACTGTACCTAACCCGAGGAAAATTGATAGAAAGCCATACATGATTCCAAATCCTCTGTCTTCTACCACTAATTTTTTCAGTTCACGTAGTATAGATGGTCGCACAAAAAGTATTCCTGAGATGATAACCGTTATCCATCCCCAAAAAAATCCTAAAAAAAGGCTTACCTCCATTGTTACTCCACTCCTTTCAATTACATTTATATTTCAGTTATTTTCTCTTTAGTATTAGATCTATAGATAAAAAACTAAAAATGTAACTTTGGAGTAAAGTCGTACTCTTTATAAAACATTTCATGTGTACATAAATAATCCTTCACCTTACTAATTTTTAATAAAATAATATTAAATTTAACAAGGTGAAGATTATACAATATTATTAAATAAATAAAATAATCTAATTAAGAAGTATAACAAATTAATAACCAGTCTACATACAACTTATGTTAGTAAGAAAATCACATACACTTATACATATTACTTTTGTATAAAATCTTAAAAATTGTAGTCACAGAATTACTTTAGCATCCTCTTCTTAATCTCTAAACAATCAGCATTTAAACTAAACATGCTAATATTGATTTTGTGCGATTGTCAGTTACCTCATAATAAATTTCTAATCCTTTCCGAGTACCTGTAACCATTTTAGCAGCTTTTAGTTTAGATAAATGTTGACTAATTGTACTTTGAGGCATTTCCAAATCCCCATACATTGTTGTTACATTAGTAGGGCCTTTTGCAAGCATTATTTTTACTAAAGATAGACGAACTGGATGCGCCAATACCTTTAACACCTCAGCGATTTCTTGAAACATTTCTTTTTTTTCTTTCATCTTATTTCTCCCCTTTTATATACATATTTATGTTATCCATATATATAATTCGAAGGTATATGCGTTTTTGTGTCCGTCATTTTAAAAAAATATAAAAAAACTTTAATCCGAAACTAAAGGATTAGCTTAACATAATGTCTCACTATTAATGGTGAATAGGAATTTCGTTATAGAAGCAGCAGTTTTTATGCTACAACTCTACATTCAACTAACTAAAACTAATGAAAAAGAGCAAATATGAAGTGACCCCTAAAAGTTAGACACGGTTATTTCATTAGGCAGCTTGATAAAAGTGAGTCCGGTATTGTACTGGGCTCATTTTTAATTTTGCCTTAATCCGTTTCGTATTATAATAATCTATATATTTTTCTAATTCTATTTTAAAGTGCTCTACATTTTCAAATTCTTTTATGTAGAGGAACTCCGACTTCATAATCCCAAAGAAATTTTCTATTACTGCGTTGTCGTAACAGTTGCCTTTTCGAGACATACTCTGGACGATAGCTCTTGATTCAAGTGTCCGGACGTACTGTCTCATTTGATAATGCCATCCTTGATCCGAATGCATCAGTAGCTGGTGGGTTTCAGGTAAACGTTCCAATGCTTTCTCTAACATGCCTGAAACAAGCGAATACGTCGGTCTAGAACCAATTGTATAGGTAATAATTTCACCATTATACAAATCTAATACAGGTGATACATACAGTTTTTCTCCAAACAATTTAAACTCTGTGATGTCTGTTACCCACTTTTGATTCGGTGCATCTGTATGAAAATTACGCTCTAAAATATTAGGTGCAATTCTACCGACTTTTCCTTTATAGGATTTATATTTCTTCATACGCACAACACACTTTAACCCAAGCTCTTTCATAATGCGCTGAACCTTCTTGTGGTTCACTTTCTGGCCACGATTCGTTAATTCATCACGAATGCGACGGTAACCATAACGA